>NZ_JBDNTS010000016.1:0-62922 GCF_047719775.1 Liquorilactobacillus sp. | reverse complement strand
TCGGTCCAGCTTCAACGCAAGATAATTAAGTACAGCTCTAATAATAGCGGAGATGGGGCAAAATTTAAATTTTGCCCCATCTCCTCTATTTATTAAAAAATATTATGAATGGCTAACCTTTTTTCTACGTGAACTCACAGTGTCCTTGTGTGTTTTATAGAAATATTCAAGTTTTTGATCAAAATCATGGATAAGTGCACGAATATTTTGTTGCCCTCTCCAACCTGCATATCCAAATATCATCATGCCCAGAGCACCTACTGCAAACAAGGAGATTCCCAAAATGTTAAGCCAAAAATTTTGGTGGTGGAAAAAGTAAATTAAGACGATTCCAAGACCACTGATAGTAGTCCAAAGCTGAAACCAGTAACCTAAATTTTTAAGCATATGCTTCTGATATGCAACCTCTTCCTCATATCCTTTTTTCATTTCTTGAATTGTCATTTCTACTTTCCTCCTTGTCATTGCGTGTGTTTTAGTAGGAAAGGCCAGGATTGAAGAAGCCAACCAAAACACCAATAAGTGAAATTACTACAAGAATCAACATTGTCCAAATAGCTGAGACATGTCTCTTAGTCATTAACCACCAGCAGAATAAAGTTACAACGACGGTCAATAATCCAGGATAGATACTGTTTAATTTATCTTGAAGATTTAAAAAGACTTTGCCATTTGCTCCATATAATTTAAGTGAAGTTTCAACATTTACCCAAGAAGCCAGAACACCACCAACAACCATACTTCCAACAATTCCGATTGCGCGGCGGATAGCAGCTCCTTGCTTACCAACTAAGAAACTAACGGCTTGATCCCCAAAACGATAACCACGGAAATATAAGAAGCGTTGTCCGAAGTAAGCAATCAGTACCCATGAAACAATGTAGAAAATTGCTCCAAGTGGGGAACCGCCTGTTGACATCCCTAGTGAGATTCCCAGAAGAATAGGGACAAGTGTTCCATCAATTAATGAATCACCAATTCCGGCAATCGGTCCCATAAGGCCAGCACGCATATCATTAATTGTTTCGCCATCAATTTCTTTTCCATTTGCACGTGCTTGTTCCATACTAGCAGTGATACCGACGATCACTGTTCCTAACATGGGGTTGGTATTGAAAAATGCTGTATATGCTTGAATCGCTTTAACTTGATCTTCATGTTTCGGATACAATTTTTTAAGAATTGGCAGCATTGATGCCATGTAACCAAAAGTTTGCATATGTTCTTGTGAAAAACAAGTTAATGCTCCCCAAAACCAGCGATGAAAAGATTTTGTCAGTGTTTTGTGATCAAGCTTTTTTAAGTTATTAGTATTTTCCATAATCAAATATCCTCCTCGTCGTCATCATTCGGCCCTTCAGGCACAGCTTTATTATGGTCGCCACCGCCCTTTGACATTTCAACTTCATACATAATAACTGCAAACAATAGTGAAACAACTGTGACTGAGACCAAGTTGAGTCCCAATGAAGCTGCCAATGTGAAACCTACAAGGAAGGGAATAAAGTCGGCTGTCCGACCTATAATCTGACGAAGTAAGATAGCAATCCCAACACATGGTAACATTCCACCGACTGTGAACAGAGTCTTCATAGCTACGCCATCCATAGGCAGAGCATTTCGTAAGGCTGTTACAGCAGTAGCACCATAATAAGTAAGCAGCATTGTTGGCAAGAATGAGAACAGGGCGTGAGAAATCCAAGGCCAGCCGAAGTTAACAGCAGTTAGTTTATTGAGCTTTCCGTTATGAACATCTTTCCATCCAAATGATTGCCAAACCAAGTTCATAGTAGCAACAGAATAATAAAGTACGGTCCCAACAGTTCCAACTAATGTCCCAACTGACTTAGCAAGGTTAGCTGCACTTCCGCCAAGCGGATTTAATCCTTGTGAAGCAATAGCAACCATTGCTAAGGGAATCCCAATATAAGAAATTGCACGTACATCAGCAGAAACAGTCCCACCAGGTGTAACAAGTGCGATATAAACCAATTGCATAGCAACACCACAAGCAATTCCTAGTTGAAGATCTCCTAGAATAAGGCCACAGATCAGACCACCGACTAATGGACGACCAATTGTATAATTACCGACTGCCTGACCAGCCATACATGAGTTAGAGCATAAGCATGCAAACAGTCCTAAAAGTCCCGCTTGAATCCAACTAATTGTCATTTTTAAATCCTCCTCTTTTTAAAATCTAGTAACCAAATTTCGATTTGAACTTATCCCAATTTCCCAAACGTTGATCGGGCAATAGTGCGAAGTCTACTTTGTATCCTTTTTTTTCAATTGCTTCAAAGGCATCCCCTTCTTCTTGGGTAAATGACTGATTATCTCCAAGTTTTATTGCATTTTCGCGATCGTTACCCGGACCGACAATCACTGTTTTTATATCACTTGGTTTAAAATCCAAGTCAACTAAGATTTTTTTCATATCTAATGGGCTTTTAGTAATCAAGAAATATTTAGTTGCAGAGCTTGCAACCTTATCTTTTACCTGATTAAAATGTTCAAGCGTCCAAACAAATGTTTTTTTGTCGGAAGCCGCTTTGTATGCTCCTGCTAAAATTGGATTGTTAGCAGCTTTATCATTCACAGCAATAATACCATCACATGGATATTCCTTACCCCAGCGAACAGTGATTAGTCCGTGAATCATACGATCATCGATTCTTACAAATGAAATTGACATTGTTATAACCCCCTCTAAATATCGTCGTCAGAAGTTTCTGGTGCTGTAGCTATATCTAAAAACTTAATTGCACCTGTAGCTTCTGACATTATTTTTGCCTTTAATTCAGCATCTTCCATAGCATCCTTAGACATTAGTGCAGTCAGTGCCATGGAAAAATTCATACCACCGATTATAAAACTATCTTGTAACTTGCCGTGTTTATTCAAGGTGTTGCAGACCGTTGTAAGTGGACTGCCACCAATGATATCGGCCAAAATAACAAACTGAGCATCAGTTGGAAGTGTGCTAAGAATTGTTTCAAAGCGATTTTCTAACGTCGTACCAGCTTCATCAGGTTTTAACCCTATGGCAATCACTGAATTAATAGTGTCTCCTGCAAACATACTTAAAGTCTGTCTCAATCCACTTGAGAAGTCACCATGACTAACCAGTAATAAATATTTCATCTAATCTCTTCCCCTCTGTAAAAATAAAGTAAATGAAATTTTACAGAAAAACGATGATAATTGACAAAGACGTGTGAAAAATTTGACACACGAGCAATCTTAATCATCGTGAAGGAAGCACCCCCTTTCATTTGAAAATTTGTAAAACATTTCTAAGATTTGTCTAGACTTAAATCAAGGTAGCGCTTACACTTATTATATTAAGCATATCTTATTAAAAAGTCACTTGAATGTTGTGCTTAATTATGATCACTAGTGCTTAAGGGGGGATTTTTTTGAATGCTATAGAAAAACTTTATGCAGCGATTGCGCAACAATTTCCTGATGAGCGGATTACAACTAATCAGGCTGCTGATATCGTTGGTTTGACGCGAGGTGTGACAAGCAGTTATTTATCTAAGTTAGAAAAACAAGGTAAATTGAAAAAAACCGGAAGCCGACCTGTATATTGGCAAATCAAGCATGAAAAATCGGCTTTTGATGAGTTAATCGGTTTTCGTGGTAGTTTGAGAGATGATATCAATCATGCTGTAGAAGCAATTGTTTATCCAGATCATGGTTTACCAATTTTTATTCTAGGAGCCCATGGAACTGGTAAACTAACGCTTGCTCGTGCCATTTATCAGGAAGCAATTCACCGTGGGATTTTTACCAAAAAAGCAATTTTTGAGACAATTGATTGTGGCAAGTATAAAAATAAATTCAGTGTATTGCAAAGAGAAGTCCAATCAGCTGCAGGTGACAATCTAGGCAACACTCATTCAAGGGCTGATGGTGCGCAAAAAGAGGGTTTCTTATACATCAAAAATTTGCAGGTGCTGCATTCGGAAAAACAGCACGATCTTTTTATGTTTGCTAATCAGCAGGAGGAAACAAATATTCGCTTTATTTTTTCGGCAACTGCAGAATTAACTGACACTAATTATGTTGATTTCAACTGTGCATTAGTGCAAATCAAATTGAGTTCGCTTAATAAGCGTCCACTTGATGAAAGGATTACATTTGTTGGTTTATTTTTACAAAGACAAGCTAACAAAATAGGTAAAAATATCTTAATTTCACCGCATTCACTAATTAAGTTAGCCAAGTTTACTAATATTGTTAGCATTAGTGAACTTAATAATCGAATACAGTTATTGTGTGCTGAAGCATATGCAAAAACTCCGGATGTTAATCAATTAATAATTAATAAGGCTGACAAAAATTCAATTTGTATAATACCCAACCAGCAATTATTGGAAACAAGAATTACTTCGTTAGTCACGAGTGCACTGCAACTTGGTCCAACAGCTAATAACTTGCTTGAAGGGCTGTCGGAGTCGCTACTTGGCGGAGAGACTATTATTGAGCAGAACTTCTTAGTGCTTAAAGCGCTTAATCAAGTAGACACCACGGTTAGTGAATCACTCTTGACAACACTCGCACAAACAATTCGACAAGTTGCACAGGAAGCTATTACACATCGCTATGGAATTGTTTTTCAAAATGATGAGAACTTTTGGCGCTACATGGCACTTGCATTTGTATTTGCCAATCTATGCAGCGAGAATCTGCCTGCTGCCGAATCTACTCATAAGATTCAGGCTGAAGTTAAGAATCGCTATCCAAGGAGTCATTATCTGTTCAAGCAGCTACTTACAGAGATAGCTCCCCAAAATATTCAGAGTGCATACTACTATATTCCATTTTTTGTGTTGATGGCACAATGTTCGGAGAAACTTGAATCAGTTCACTACAATGCAATTTTACTTACGCATGGAGAACATACAGCATCAAGTATTCAACAAGTTGTCAATACACTTTGCGGTAATTATTTTTTTGAGGCCTTTGATATGCCTATTGATGTCTCCATCAATAGAATAAATGCGTATGTACGAGATTACTTAGTTGATCAAGGTTCTTCTCCAAAGGGTAATATTATTTTGTTTGATATGGGTTCATTAAGAGAAATGTTCAGAGAAATTAAAAAGGTATCTGATCAGGAACTTTTAGTTGTTAATAACGTTACAACTGCGATGGCTCTTGATATTGGGCTGCGGATTCAACGTAATGAGATTTTTCAATCGATTGCAGAGGCTAGTCAAAATTATAGCTCAAGCACTGATGCACAGTATTATGAGGGATTATCAAATCGAAAGAACATTATTGTTTCCTGCATGTCAGGTGTGGGTCTCTCGGAAGAATTAAAAAAGTTGATTGAAGAGACACTTTCTCCATCATTGGAAGTAATTGCTCTTGATTACAAGCATCTCCATGCATTGCTAAAAAATAATGATCGCCAGTTTTTTTCGAATACACAGCTGATCTTAACTACGACAGATGTTAGTGGTGACATGGGAATTGATATTATTAATATTTATAATATTTTTGATAAAACAGTTTCGTCAAAACTAGAAACAATTCTTCTACAAACGGGAGAAAATCAGCAATCAAGTAATTTACTGATTGAGCGATTATTACGCTTTTTATCGATTGAAGGAATCCGTGGGCGGTTGCAAATCCTGAATCCAGACGTTGTTATTCAAGAAAGTCAGGATATCGTGTCACACTATGAGAATTTCTATAATGTAAAATTTGAACCAAGACTGAAATTAAATCTATATATGCATTTATCGCTCATGATTGAACGAATGCTGGTAAGTACAACAGCTTCAGAGAATTCATTCCAAGAAGCAGCTTTAACTCCTAGAAAGAAAGATTTCATTTCTCTTTCTAGTGGAATTTTCCAACCTGTGGAGCAAAAGTTCAATATTAAGGTTCAAGATTACGAGATCGAGTTGCTTTATCAACTCCTCAAAGATTTTATTTTTACCGATAAGTAGAGTAGAGGTTTGGTTAATATTCAAATGGAAAACAAGGCTCAGGGGAAGGAGCCCTGTTTTTTTATATGCAATAGAGAAAGATAATACTTTGTTTAATTATAAAATAAGCGCTTTATTAATTTTTTTTAATGTTATTTTAATTTTAAGATTGATTAATACACGCTAATATAATATTCTTTTCATCACAGTAATGAATTCATCAATTTATAAACTATATTGATAATTGCATTATTCTTAATAATGAAAGAAATTCGAAATATATGTGAACGTAATTTTTTTAATATGTCATAAGGAGGTGTCAGTAGTTGAATTTTGAAGCAGTCTTACGTGGAAATCCGAGAAAAATAAAAAAAGTGGTACTTGGTGAGAAGGAAATAAGCATCACTGATTTTATAGCTGTGACTAACTATGATGCGATGGTAGAGTTCGACGATATCTATACTACGAGAGTCACAAATTCTCATAATAATTTGAATGAAGCATTGCTCTCAAGTAAGAAAATCTATGGAGTTAATACAGGACTTGGTGATAATTGGAACAAAAGTATTGATTTGCAGGTTCAAAATAAATTGCAAAAAAATATTCTGAGATCACATGCTGTTGCTGTAGGAAATCCAATTAGCTATGAGGAAACTAGAGCAATTATGATGATGACACTTATAAGCTTAGGTAGAGGATTTTCAGGTGTCTCGATTGAAACTTTAGAAAGTGTTAAGAAGTTGCTTAACGCTAAAATTTATCCTTTTGCACCAGGTGAAGGTTCAGTTGGATATCTTAGTATTGAAGCCCATATTTACAGGGTAATGATTGGCGAGGGAAAAGTTTTTGAAAATAATCAATTAGTGGACTGCAAGGAGGTACTTGAGGAAAAAGGATTAAAAATACCAATACTAAAATCTAAGGAAGGGTTGGCTTTGATTTCAGGAACAATGTCAGTTACTGCGATTGCTCTTTTAGCAACTTATAGCATATATGAAGATCTTAAAAATATTCAAATCGGTTCGGCAATGAGTATCGAAGGACTGAAGGGTTCATTAAATGAATTCAGTGACAATGTCATGAATCTAAAAAGCCACAGTGAACAAGCAGAAGCTGCAATAAATATAAAAAGAATGTTAGCAGGCAGTAAAAACTTAGAGAAAAATAGTGATTTGCGAGTTCAAGATGCATTGTCTATTAGGACTCTTCCACAAATGATTGGCGCACTCAATAGAGTTTTTAAAGAGACACTAGAAAGTGTGTATGAAGAAATGATTTCAGTAAGTGATAATCCAATTTTAATGAAAGAAAAAGGGCAAATGAACGTATACATGAATGGAAATTTTGATGCTAGTTATGTGTCTCTGCACATGGATTATCTCGTAATTGCAGTTACCAATTTTGTTAATACGATTGAAAGAATTACTAATCGCTTTTTGGATACAAAACTTAGTGGTTTCCCACCTTTTCTAGTTAATTCACCAGGAATAAATAATGGGTTAATGATTGTTCATTACACTATGGCAGGGTTGTTGAATGAAATGAAGCTATTAACTAATCCAGTCAATATAAACAACAGTAGTATGTCAGCTGAACAAGAAGATGTTGTGACGTTTGCATTCTTATCTTCAAAAAAAGCATTGACAGTAAGTAAAAAGTTTAAAGAAATTATCGCTATTTGGTTTTTTGTTTGTAAAGGGGGATTGGACTTTATAGAAAGTAATGAACTTTCGCCAACTATTAAGAAGATGGTTTCTGTTATGGAACAAACGGTCCCATCAGTGGTGGAAGATAGATCTTTTTATGATGACCTTGTTAAGATAAAAAAGCTGCTAAACCAAGGTATATTGATTAATGAAATTGAAGAACACATAGGGGAAATCAAAATTGATTTAAACATCTAGGAGGAAGAAATTATGAAAAAGGGAAAATTATTTTTAGTGGTGAGTATGTTTTTCTTGGTTAGTATGACCTTAGTGGCATGTGGTTCCAATGCTTCTACGAGTAAAAGTAAAACAGTTTCGATTCCAAAAGTTGGTAAAGTTAAGGAGGATAAGAAATTAAGTGCACTATTACCATCAAGAATTAAGAAATCTGGAGAGATAAAAAACGGAATTGATGATGCATATCCACCTATGGATTTCAAGAATAGCAATGGACAGCTTACAGGATTTGATATTGATTTAGACAAAGCTATCGCAGCAAAATTAGGTGTCAAGATTAATAATATTCCAACGGATTGGGATGGAATAATTCCTTCATTGCAATCAAAAAAATTTGATATGGTATTGTCGGCAATGGGAATTACAAAGGAACGTGCAAAAGAAGTATCATTCTCTAAGCCGTATTTTAATGGTGGAATGACCATCATTGTAAACAAAAAAGTAACTAATATTAAGAAAATAAAAAATCTAAGTGATCTAAAGGGTAAAACTGTGGGAGTACAAGCAGGTGCACAAGCAATTGTTGACGAAGTTGATGGTATAAAGGGTATGAAGCAAGTTAAAAAATATGATTCAGCGACATTGGCTCTTCAAGATTTAGCTAATAAGCGAATTGACGCATATGTAGATGATTTTGAGGTTGCAAACTACTACATGCAAAAAGTTCCAGGAACATATTCAAAAGTTGTTTTAAACATTAAAGAACCTTATGGAATCGCCTTTCGTAAGAATGATAGCAAATTACAAAAAGCTGTAGATTCAGCTGTAGATTCACTTAAGAAAGATGGAACATTAACGAAAATTTCAGAGAAATGGTTTGATTACGACGTCTATAAATAAATTTTGGAGGTTACAAGAATGAGTATTGGATTTACTTTGAGCAAGTTACCGATTATGTTGCAGTCCAGCATTATGACTATCGAATTGACTGTTGTATCACTTTTATTTGGGACTATTTTAGCGATAATTATTGCCTTTATGAGAATATCAAAACAGAAAATTATAAATTTAATAGCTAGATTCTATCTATGGATTTTTAGAGGGACACCTTTGATTTTGCAACTCTTCTTCCTATACTATGCCTTGCCATCATGGGGAATAACTTTGGGACCTTTTGCGGCAGCTGTAATTGGTTTGTCACTTAATAGTGCAGCTTATACGGCCGAAATTGTCAGAGGTGGCATAATCTCGATATCTAAAGGACAGTATGAAGCTGCAAATGTATTAGGAATGAGTTACGTGCAGACAATGTTCCATATTGTACTTCCACAAACATTAAGAAATATTCTGCCGGCTATGGGCAATCAGTTTATCGGGATGTTAAAAGATACATCTTTAGTTTCAACTATTGCAATGGTTGAGCTGATGAGAGAGGCACAGTTAATTGGATCAGCAACCTTTAAATACACTGAAGTCTATATAACAGCTGCTTTGATTTATTTATTATTAACTTCAATTTTCTCTTATGTATTTAACAAGTTAGAAACCAAATTATCAGTTTACTAAAGGAGGTTAGTGGTAATGGCGATGCTCAAAGTGGATAAATTAGACAAAATTTTCAATGAACATAAAGTTTTGGATGACATTAACTTGAATGTTGAGAGAGGGGATGTTATTGCAATAATAGGCCCTTCAGGCGCGGGGAAAAGTACATTTTTAAGATGTTTAATCAACCTTGAACAAAGAGACAGCGGATCTGTAAATATTGATGGAATTGAACTTGTTCAAGATGATAAGAAATGTATAGATAAGGTTCAGGAAAAAATGGGAATGGTTTTCCAAAATTTTAATCTTTTTCCACATATGTCTGTACTAAAAAATGTAATGATTGCTCCAATTAGGGTAAAAAAAGCTGATAAAAAAGAAACCGAGGGAAAAGCTAGGGCGTTATTAGAAAAAGTTGGACTGTCGGATCGTGTTGATTATTATCCATCCCAGTTATCAGGTGGACAACAGCAACGTGTCGCGATTGCAAGGGCTCTGGCAATGAATCCAGAATTAATGCTTTTTGATGAACCAACATCTGCTCTTGATCCTGAATTGGTTGGTGAGGTTTTAAAAGTTATGAAAAATTTAGCAGATGAAGGAATGACAATGGTAGTTGTTACTCATGAAATGGGATTTGCCCGTGAAGTCGCAAACAAAGTTGTTTTCATGGAAAATGGAAAGATTATCGAAAGTGGTACACCTAAAGAAATATTCTATGCACCGAAAACAGAACGTACGAAGAAGTTTCTTGAGAAGGTTATATAAGGATATCTTTACAGTAAGAAGGTAATTAAATTGGGAGAAACTAGTATAGTGAATCTAAAAATAAACAAAGAAAGAATTCAACAAAACATTCTTGAATTAGGTGAAATAGGCTTGAGTGATGAAGGTGGTGTCAATCGTTCTCTCGCAAGTCAGGCCGATATTGATTCCCGTGAATGGATTAAGGAATATTGGCAAAAAAATATTGTCAAGAAGATTACAACGGATGTAGGCGCAAACTTATGGGGTGATTACCCTTATAGTAATGAAAAAGAGCTGGCTCCTATAATTGTCGGATCGCACAATGATAGTGTTCCCGAAGGTGGAAAATATGATGGGGCGCTTGGTGTCCTTCTAGCAACAGAAGTAACGCAAACTCTGGCCGAGAACAAGATAAATTTAAGACATCCACTCAAAGTTATTTCACTAACAGGCGAAGAACCAAATCCGTATCAGATTTCCACGCTTGGAAGCAAGATAATATCAGGAGTAGTTGGTCAGGATTATCTTAAAAGATTCAATCATATTGAAACACACGAAGCTCTTTCAGAAGCAATTGACAGATTAGGTGGAGATTTTAAGCATATTGATGAAAATACACTCGCGCCTAATAGTTTTGCAGCTTTTTTAGAATGTCATATTGAGCAAGGTAGAAGATTATTCGAGAGAAATGAGCCTGTTGCTGTGGTTTCAAAGATTACAGGTATCTACCGTGAATTAATTGAATTAAAAGGAGAAGCCAACCATGCTGGGACGACCGACCTTAAACATCGCAAAGATGCATTACTTGCAATGAGCTGGATTAATCTAGAATTGAGAAAGTTTCTAAGTGAATTTGAACCGTGTGATCCTGTCGTTGGAACTATTGGATTTGCAGAAGTCAAACCAAATGCGGCTAATATAATTCCTGGTGAAGTAAGATTCAATATAGATGTTCGTTCGGGTAATTGGGAAAAGGTTCAGCAAACTATTAAGTTCTTGGATCAGTGTTTTATGAAGCTGGAAGAAAAAGGCTTAAAGCTAAATAGAGAGAAGATTCTTAATCAAAAGCCAGCTAATTTGAATGATAAAATAATCGATGCTTTATCCGAAACAGTTGAGCAGAATTTTGGATATCAACCGCAGAAAATGACGAGTATGGCGGGACATGATGCAGCTAATCTGGCTAAAATCGGACGTTCAGGCATGCTCTTCGTAAAAAGTATTGATGGAAAAAGTCATTGTAAGGAAGAATATTCAAGGATTGAAGATATTGAGACAGCAGGGAATGTCTTACTCAATGCAATTCTTAAGTTAGATGAGGAGCTGGACTAATGAATAAAATACTACTTCCTAAGTATATATATTTTAAAGATAATTTTAAAGTGGATTACGGAATTGCCATTGAGGGCAATCGGATTGTCAAAGTTGCTCCTGCTAATGAAGTGATTTCAGAGTTTCCAGATTTTATCCAAAAAGAATATCATGACACGGTTTTTGTACCAGGAACAGTGAATACACATAATCATTCTTTTCAAAGCTTATTGCGAGGAATCGCAATTGATCAACCCTTTTTAAAATGGCGTGATAACTCGTTATATAAGTACTCACCAGAAATGAGACTAGAAGATATTTATAACGGTGCATTATTTGCTTATGCTGAAATGATGAAGTGTGGTGTCACCTCAGTCTGTGATTTCTTTTATTTACATAATTATGGAACTGAGTCGGACGAAGCGGTTATTCAGGCGGCTAAAGACATTGGTATTCGGCTAGTTTTAGCACGTACCATGTACGATTGGGATGGAGCACCTGCGGGTTATCTTGAAACTATCGATGAGGCCGTTAATAATACAAGGCAATTGGCACTGAAATACGAAAATGATTCAATGGTTACTGTTATTCCTGCCCCACACAGCCTTCATGGTGCGAGTCCTAAGATGATTCAAGCAGGTCATAAGCTTGCACTTGAAATGGGAACTAAATTCCATATGCATGTTGCTGAAGAAACCTTTGAAGTTGACGCAATGCTTAAAGAACACAATAAAAGAACTGTTGAGTACTTGGATGAGTTAGGAGTTGTGGATTCTAGCCTAGTAATTACTCATGGAGTATGGCTTGAGGAAAATGAAGTAAAGTTATTGGGAGATAATCACGCAGCACTCAATTACTGTCCATCCAGTAACATGTTCTTAGCTGATGGAATAACTAATATCCCTAGGATGGTTAATAATAATATCAATATTTCATTAGGGAGTGATGGAGCATGTGGCAATAACCGGATTAGTGTTTTTGAAGAAATGCGAATGACAGCTTTGCTGCAAAAGGCGGTTACAAGAGATGCGCTTTGTGTTAAATGTAAGCAAGCATTTGATATGGGAACAAAAAACGGTGGTAAGCAACTTGATCTGAATGTGGGGGAAATAAAAGCGGGCCAACTTGCTGACTTTGTAGGAATTGACTTGAATAACTTCTCAATGAATCCATTGAGCACCAACTTAGAACAGATGTTGCCAAATATTGTCTATTCACTGCAACCTGATGCAATCTCGACTGTAATTATTGACGGAGAAGCGACTGTTGAAGACGGAGAATTGGTTAAAGTATCTGAAGCTGCAGTCTTGAGTAAGGTCAATGATACTATGAAATATTTTGAAACGATAAATTAATATGAAAGGCGGCAGACTAAAATGTCAGATCTCAAAGAGCAGGATAAGAAAATGATAGATACATTAGGTAAAATAATGGAAGCTGGGGGACCAACACTGATTGAATTGACATTAATTGAAAATGATCAACTTCCAGAATATCCAGAATTTGTTGAAGGAATCAGAAGAGCACCTTCACGTGGGTTTAGACTAACTGAGGCACAGACCAAAATAGCCTTGAGGAATGCTTTAAGATATATTCCAGTCAAGTTTCATGAAAAATTAATTCCAGAGTTTTTGAACGAATTATATACAAAAGGCCGAATTTATGGTTATAGATTTAGACCAGCAGGCCGAATTTATGGGCATTCAATTAACGATTACAAGGGTAACTGTGTTGAAGGTAAGGCTTTTCAAGTCATGATTGAGAATAATCTTGACTTTGAGGTCGGGCTTTATCCGTATGAACTTGTTACTTATGGTGAAACTGGTAGTGTGTGTCAGAATTGGATGCAATATCGACTTATCAAGAAATATCTAGAAAGATTAACGAGTAAGCAAACTTTGGTGATTGAGTCAGGACATCCAGTCGGGTTATTTCCATCAGATGAATCTGCACCCAGAGTTATTATCACTAATGCTTTAATGATAGGTGAATTCGATAATCAAAGTGATTGGGAAATTGCTGAAGAAATGGGTGTTGCGAACTACGGGCAAATGACTGCCGGTGGATGGATGTATATTGGTCCGCAAGGTATTGTCCATGGTACATATAATACACTATTGAATGCGGGACGCCAAAAGTTAGGGATTCCATTAGACGAAGATTTAGCGGGAAAATTATTTATTAGTTCAGGTCTAGGAGGTATGAGCGGAGCACAACCCAAGGCTGCAAAAATAGCTGGGGCGGTCTCAATTATTGCAGAGGTTGATCCTTCGAGAATTAAAACAAGACATGACCAGGGATGGGTTGATCTTTCCCTTTCGGATTTGCATGAAGTGTTTGCGAGAGCCAAAAAAGCACAAATAGAGGGCAAAGCTTTATCAATTGCCTATGAAGGAAATGTAGTAGATCTTCTAGATTATGCTGTTACAAATGATATTAAGGTTGACTTGTTATCAGATCAGACATCGTGCCATGCAGTTTATGAGGGAGGGTACTGCCCACAAGGGATTACCTTTGATGAAAGGACCAAGCTGCTTGGAGAAAATCGCACTAAGTTCAATCAATTAGTTGATGAAACATTGAAGAAACACTTTGAATTAATCAAAAAATTGGATAAAGAGGGAACCTATTTCTTTGATTATGGCAATTCTTTCTTGAAAGCTGTTTATGATGCAGGAGTGAAAGAAGTTTCAAAGAATGGTGTTGATGACAAGGATGGGTTTATCTTTCCATCCTATGTTGAGGATATCATGGGACCTAATTTATTTGACTATGGATATGGTCCTTTCAGATGGGTATGTCTATCGGGTAAGAAGGAGGATTTGCAAAAAACCGATGAAGCTGCAATGGAATCGATTGATAAAAATCGACGTTATCAAGATATGGATAACTACAATTGGATTAGAGATGCAGAAAAAAATGAGCTTGTTGTCGGAACACAAGCGCGAATTTTGTATCAAGATGCGCTTGGCAGAATTCAAATTGCTCTCAAATTCAATGAACTTGTTCGTGAAGGTAAGGTAGGACCTGTGATGATAGGACGTGATCATCACGATGTTAGTGGGACAGATTCTCCATTTAGAGAAACTTCAAATATTCATGATGGCAGTAACGTTATGGCGGATATGGCAGTTCAATGTTTTGCTGGAAACGCGGCCCGTGGGATGAGTCTGGTTGCTTTACACAATGGTGGTGGTGTTGGTGTAGGACGTGCCATTAATGGTGGATTTGGACTTGTTTTAGATGGGAGCACTCGTGTTGATGAGATTATTAAGAAAGCAATTTTGTGGGATGTGATGGGTGGCGTTGCTAGAAGAAATTGGGCAAGAAATGAGCATGCAATGACAACGACAGCGGAATTTAATCAGAAATATCAGGATGCGGCACACATAACAGAACCATATTTAGTTGCTGACCAATTAATTAATTCGGCTGTTAATCAAAGTTTTCCAAAGGAGTAATACACAATGACGAACTTATTAATTGTACACATTAATCAAATTGCCACACCAACGGGGGAAAGCCAGCGACATGGAGCACAAATGAATGAAATAAGTCTTGTTCAGGATGGAGCTATTTATGTAGTTGATGATTTAATCGTGAATGTTGGAAAAACTGCAGAAGTGTTGGCTGATCTTAGAAAGAAAAATATTACAGATTTTGACGAAGTAATTGATGCAACCGGGCAAGCAGTTGTTCCTGGATTTGTTGATTCACATACCCACTTTTTATTTGCGGGATACCGCGTTGAAGAATTCTACGAGAGAGTGTCCGGTTCTTCATACATGGAGATTATGGCAAATGGTGGTGGAATTCAAGCAACTGTCGAGGCAACCAGAGAAGCCGGGTTCGAAGAGTTAAAAAAACTAGGTTGGCGAAGATTAAATGAAATGATTATACAAGGTGTGACAACTGTTGAAGGTAAGAGCGGTTATGGGTTAGATAAGGAGACTGAAATCAGACAGCTTCGTGTCTTGCAAGAACTAGCAGTCTCACAGCCAGTGGACCTCGCAATCACTTATCTTGGAGCACACGCAGTGCCACTCGAATTCAAGAATGATAGTGAAGGTTATTTAAACTATATGATTGATGAAATTTTACCGCAGATTAAAGCAGAGAAACTAGCTGAATTTGTTGATGTCTTCTGTGATGAAGGGGTATTCGACTATCAACAATCACAAAAATTGTTGGAAGCAGCCAAAGCACTCGGTTTTAAAGTCAAAATGCATGCAGATGAGATTGCTAATTTAAATGGAGCAGAGTTGGCCGCAAGTATTGAGGCAACCTCGGCTGATCATTTGATTAAGATCTCTTCAGAGGAGATCAAGAAGTTAAGTGAGAAACAAAAAACAGTGGCTACGTTACTCCCATGTACTGCATTTTGTCTTCAGGAAAATTTTGCACCTGCTCGAGAGTTAATAGATAATAATTGTGCAGTTGCGCTAGCTTCGGATTATAATCCAGGGAGTTCGTTTACTTGTTCAATTCCATTGATTATTGCGTTAGCAAGCTTCAAGATGAAGATGACAATGGGTGAAGTGCTCACAGCGCTTACTCTTAATGGAGCTGCTGCACTAGACATTGCAGATAAAAAAGGAAGTATTGAAGTTGGTAAAGTTGCAGATTTAGTATTCTTGAAATATCCAGATTATCGCTATCTTATGTACAATACAGGTAGTAATGTTGTAAATAGGGTAATCAAGAGCGGCAAGGTGGTTTTTGAAAATTTAGGATAGCGACAAGAATTTACTTATAAATTTTTGTGGAGGAAATATGGCTAAAATATGTTTAAAAAGAGCTAGCGAGTTTAAGACAACAAGGTGGTCTGGTGGGCAAACAACTGAATTATATATATATCCAGCGGGAAGCTTATATGAAAATAGAGATTTTGGTTTTAGATTATCTTTTGCCACAGTTGAGGTTGATAAAAGTAAGTTCACGTCATTATCAGGTTATAAGCGCATAATAATGCCGCTGACAAATCCAATTGAGTTGGTAAATAATAGTAAAACTACACGATTAATTCCTGGACAATCGTTTAATTTTGCGGGGTCTGACTTGATAGAGTCAAGGGGTGTTTCAAAAGATGTAAATCTGATGCACACTAGTGATTTTGCAGGACAGATTAGTACAATAGATGATAATTCGGATAATAAACTCAACTCATCTTGGGAGCATCTTTGTTTGTATAATCTTGGAGGGAAAAGGATAGTAACTATTAAAGATCAAAAGTTAAATGTTGGCTTAGGAGATTGTGTTATTATTAACAATATTAATAGGGAAAATTTAGAAATTAAAATTGAGATTTCTGGAAATAAGAAAAAGCTGATTCTATTCGAAGTGAAAAAAGGTGATTAATCTGTCTGATATAAGAATAAAAGAAATAAAAAATAAAGAAGAACTACTGGAAAGACTCATGGTTGTCGGTAAAACCTCGGCAGTTAATAAAAAAATAGCAATGTATGTTGAAAAAAACTATAATGCGATTGTTTTCATGACAGCAGATAAGATCAGTCAAGAAATTGGAGTCAGCCAAGGTAGTATTTCGCGGTTTTGTGTGAAGATGCAATATCGTGGATATAATGACTTCCTAAGATATTTACAGAAGATTATCAGCTCTGAGATGACTACGAGTAAGCGCTTTTCGATGTTAGACAAAGAAGATGACAACGATAAGAATTTGAATATATTGAATCAAGAAGTTAATAATTTACAAGAACTACAAGAATTGGCTCAAACTCCAGAGTATGCCAAAGCCGTGAATTTAATTGCAAAAAGTAAAAAAGTGTTTCTGATTTCCAACAGGATGTCAGCAACAATTCTTCCTTATATGAACTATATATTGAGTAGATTACGTCCTGATGTTTTTGAATTGAGGTATGGTTCACCTGAATGGGAAAATATTGATTTAACCTCACCAGAAGAGGTTGTGGTCTTCACAACAGTTTTCCCCAGGTATTCGCGAACATTGCTAGAAAAAAATAAAAGGCTAAAAAATAAAGGCTTCAAGATTGTCGCATTGACTGACAGCAGGTTGTCGCCCATTGTACCATATGCTGCTGTATCACTAATAACACCAATTACAGTTTCATCGGTGTTTGATGTTTATAGTACTCCATTATTGTTAATTAATTTATTAATGAGGGATGTGTCAAAAAAGATTCCTAATATTGATAAAAGACTAGATGAGATAGAGAAAAGCAATAAAGCGAATAATTCCTTTTTTTAATGTTGCAGGGATAGAAAGTTCAGCAGATGAAGCATTAATTGACAAAAGTTAGTTTATTTATGATGACCTATCATTATCTCTTCCCCAGACAAATTTAATTATTCTTTGGCTTACTTCGGGATTTTGCCGGAGCATATGATGACGAGCATCCCAGCCTCTAAATTCAACCTGATGATAGCTCTTTGCGCGGTTACCAATCAAATATTTAAGCGAGCGAGCAGAGGTAGTGCTGACGCGACCATCTGACTCGGACCCATTGTCCAAGTTGCCATAGATATTAAGTACATGTACTTGGTCAATGGGATAGTTTTCCTTACGATTCAGTAAAAAATGATAGAAGTTACTCATTTTTCGTGGGCGGCTATCAGCATTTAAGCTATTGTTTGGAAACCGGAAGCCATCAATGTTTGAGCCATCAAATGGTCCTGCAATATCAACTTGATGAATTAGTCGTGCAGTCTTTTTTTCGTGTCCAAGTAAATAATACATTAAATCAAGATTTCCTAATGAATGAGCAACAACATTATATTTTGTAAAATGGTGCTGTGATTGTAGTTGATTCAAAACTTTACCAAACCAAAAGCCATAACGGTGATAGTTACGGTTATGATTAGCAATAAAATTAACCTCTATCAATGGATTATAACTTTTATTTGTCCAGCGATAACCATGTAAGATGCGAATTGCACCATTGCGTCGTACATTCGCTCGAATGACAGTATTTGTTACCCCATTTTCAATTGCCGAGTTTACCATGTATCGTTCAGCACGATAACTGCTGCCGTATCCGTGAATGAAGAAAGTAGGCATATCAGTTTTCTTGAAGCCTGCTTTTTTGATAGTGTCACTATGGGCAAGTTCCCAACTTGAAGTACACCCCAATAATATTATTAAGATGGTAAATAATAATTTGTGTCTTAGCATAATTTCCCCTAACTTACGTAACAAATTGAATCCCTTTGAGTCAGAATATCATATTGATGGGGAAAATGATGATAGAAGTATACATAATATAATCTGATTTTTAGAATGTTTATAAATACTTAATTATTTAATGCTTCGAGTGCTTGGAGCCACTGTTGATAATCAGGAGCAAAAAAACTTTCTTTAGAGTAAACAAAATAAAGCTCATGTTCAACGATTCCTCGTTGCAGGGGTAATTGTTTAAGGGTCCCCTTGGTCAAGTCATTTTCTACTAAAATCTTATATAAGAAACTAATTCCTAGTCCATCTTTGACAAGTAACCGCAATAAAGTTGGTTCGGAAATCGTTAGCAGTTGTGAAAAATCGCTCAGGCTAATGTTTTCTTTTTGTGCAAGAAAAGTTAAAATCTCTCGTGACCCGGAGCCATCTTCTCTTATGATTAAAGGATATGATAGTAAGTCATTCCAAGTTACGCTCTCCTTTTGGGCCAGCGGATGTGTGCAACTTACAATGGGTATGAAAGGTTCTTTTCTGATGATATGATATGAAAAGTCGTGTTTATCGAAATTGCCTTCGACAATGCCAAAATCGATTGTACCGTTATCGATCTGCGCTAAAATACTCGCGGTGTTTCCAGAAATACATTTTAGCGCAGTGAAATTTGCTTTATTCAACATAATTGAAATCAATTTTTTGCCAATCACTTCACCCAGAGAACGTGTAATGCCAAAAGAAATTTCACGCTTTTGATTATCATTTTGCAGATTATTCAGTACTTTAACAGCTTGTGCTTGAGTTCGAGTTAAAAAAGCTGCAAGCTGTCTACCAGCAAGTGTTAGGGTCAGCTTGGGGCGCTTATAAACAACCAATTTCAAAGCAAGACTTGCTTCAAGTCTTTGAATTTGTTGTGTCACAGCGGGTTGAGAGATAAAGAGTTGCTGTGCAGTTTTTGTGTACGAGAGAGTCTGGCTAAGAACTAAAAATGTTTGGTATTCTTGAGAAATCATTAGAGCCTCCTATATAACGTATGGTTATACTAATATAATAAATCATAATTTTATTTTATGGGTAATAATTAGTATGATTAGTTTGTAAATTGTTGAAAGAGGGATTGGAAATGATAGGAACGATAAAAAGTTATTCGTTTTGGCTTGCTTTTATGATGACATTACTTTGTGCGATAATTGGGACATTTTTGGCACAATTACCATATTTATCACTTTTTGGAGCATTAATCATTGCGTTGATTCTGGGAATGATCTTCCAGTCTTCAAAGAAATTGGTAAGTCGAGCAAGTCGTGGAATAGCATTTATTTCAAATAAGTTTTTGCGTTTAGGAATTATTTTACTTGGGTTTAAGTTAAATTTGATTCAGTTGGCACAGGCAGGCATTAAAACAATCGTACTAGCAATTGTTATTGTCACAGGAACAATTTTTTTAACATATCTTATTGAAAGAAAATTTGGAGTAGAGCCTGAACTGGCAATCTTAGCAGCAAGTGGGACAGGAATCTGCGGGGCAGCTGCTGTAATGGGAATCTCCCCACAGATTAAGGTAGCTCCAGAGAAATTAGAGCGGCAACATGAAAATGAAGTTCTGGCAGTTGCAATTGTTGCAATTATGGGAACAGTTTTCACATTTATTGATTTAGGACTGAAGCCATTACTCGACTTGACACCTACACAATTCGGTGTTTTTGTGGGTGGCTCATTACATGAAATTGCTCATGCGGTGGCTGCAGGGAGTGCTGCTGGGCCGGTAGGTTTAGATAATGCAATAATTACCAAGCTCTCACGGGTATTGATGCTGGCTCCCGCAGCCTTATTGATTGGCTTCTGGTATCAGAAAAAGAGTAAACAAGATGGGACTAATGAGACCGCGACTGCAAAGTTACCAATTCCTTGGTTCATGGCAGGATTCATTCTTGCCAGTGTTATAGGAACTTTTGCACCACTTGGCACTAATATGTTGAATATTTTGGTTAAGGCTGCATATATCTTCTTAGGAATGGCAATGTCTGCACTAGGAATGAGTGTTAATTTTAGAGTAATATTAAAGAGAGGGCTCCCTGCATTTGCGGCGGTGTTTATATCTTCAATTATATTAGGAATATTTGTTCTGGTAGTTAGTAAAATTTGGTTTTAATTATTAATTGAGAGACATGGGTATATGGAATCAAAAAAGGGGAGCTGGGTCAAAAGTAAAATTTTGATTCAGTTCCTCTATTTATTCCGTATAAATATGGTTCATAAGTCAAAACTCAAAACTCAAAACTCTCCGTCTAACTTCGGATTACTCATAGCAAAGTACTCACGATGTTCGTAATTTCGAGTTAGTACTCAAATTTTCCCGACTTATGGCACAGCATTTCCTTTATTTTGTTTCTAAAAATACTTTTACCAAGGGCGTACGAGAAATGAAAAAATAAAATAAAGCAGAATTAACAGTGCAGCTAATCCCCATTGCCATTTAGGCAAATTATCCTTATACGTAAGTGTCCGCTGGGCTCCCTCAGTGAATCCTTGAGAGGTCATGGCCTCAGCTAAATCTTGCGACCAATTTAAGGCCACGATAATAATACGAAGATAAAGATTTGGGTTCCAAAAGTGATAGGTGGTCCCGCGCATCATTGCCGAATAACGAATCGTCTTGTACTGACTCTTGATTCTACCTAAAAGATTGAAGGACGCCAATAGTCCGTAAACAAAAGTCGAGGATAAATTCAGATGAAGCGCTAAACTCAACAGAATATCCTTGATGGGGACGGTTAATGTGACAATCGCTCCTAAGTAGAGATAAGCATATACACGAGAGGCATAAATCCATGCAATATGCCAGACATCTCCCGTTCCAAAGGCAATAAACGACCACCAGCTACCCAAAGCTAGTGGAAAAGCATAGAGACTAGTTAGAATTAATAATTTGCTAGATGTCTTGCAGTAGGAGAGATACAGGCAAGTAATAATAATAACACCAATGTTCGTGAAAATACTGTGGGCAAAGGTAATTTGAAGCCCAATTCCAAGCATAATAATCACTAAGACTGCAGGATTAATTCTTTTGCGGTTCAATTAGGGTTCCCCCAATCGTGTAATCGTCTGTGCGCGCATTAAGAATTCATAATCAATGTGTTCAATGACACCTCTGCGTTGATGTGAAATTATTAGTGTTGAACTGTCTAAGTCTTTAGTAGTTTGTTTGATCAATGTGAGCAAGATTGCAAGAGAGCTGATGTCTAACCCCGCAAAAGGCTCATCAAAAAGCATTACAGGTTGAGACATTATTAATATAATAAGAGCTTGTAATTTTTTTTGCTGTCCACCAGAGAGTTGATAGTTAACATGCTCTAATACGTGAGTGAGATTAAGTTTGTTAACTGCATCTTGAACCCGCTTGGCCGTCCAATATTCTGAATGAAGCGAGTTTGATTGTGAGAGTTCTAGTTCTTCGTTAACCCGAAGCTTGATGAATTGGTCACTACTGTTTTGGAAAATATTAGCAACGATTTTAGCCCAATTATTCAGTCTGATTTTTTCAGAAGGTTTACCATTATAAAAGATGTTTCCGCTATACTTTTTTTGATGAGCTAATGCAGCAAAGAGAGTTGATTTGCCAATCCCATTATCACCTGATAAAAGTCCAACATACCCTTTAGGAATACTGAGTGAATTTGGTGACAGCAATAAGCGTTCTCCGATGTGGAAACTTAGATTATGCCACGAAAATGCAGCATTATCGGGTAGGTTCTTCTTTACAATTTTCGTTTGATTCGGTAGTTTTGAAAGCTTGGACAAGGGCAGTTCAAGCAAGTTCTTTGAAGATAATTTGATTTCATATAAATGATTGACGAGTCCAGCGTAATTGGAAATATCATGGTCAGAAATGAAAATAGTCTTATGTTGTGCAATCTGCATTTGTTTTAATTCAGCTAAGATTACAAGTCGTGAAGCAGAGTCAATGTTAGCAAAAGGTTCATCCAAAAAAATAATGGGACTATCAAGAGCGAGAATGGTCGCTAAAGCCACACGCTGCTGTTCACCGCCAGAAAGCGTCTGTAATACTCGATCCTTAAACTGCCATAGATTCAAATTATTAAGAACTGTGGTTGCTTTTTTTGTGATTAAATGAGCTGGATATTGAATATTTTCTAAAGCAAATACTAGTTGTTCAAAGACAGTTTTCATTGCAAACTGTCTACTGGGATTTTGAAAGAGCATCGCAACATGCCGGGCACGCTCAAAGGGGACAATATCTGTAATTTCTTGCCCATTAAGTAAAATGCGGCCACTCTTTTTAGTACCATTGTATTGTGGATAGAGGCCAGACATTAACTTGAAAATAGTGGATTTTCCACTCCCAGAAGGTCCGATTAATAAATTAAAAGAATTTATTGGCAATGTAAAATCAAGGTTGTCAAATATCGGTTCTGAATCCTTTGAATAAGTGAAAGTTAGATCTTCTACTTTTAAGGAAATACTCATTTAATTAATCCAGATTTATCCACTAATTTTTTAATCCAGTATACCAGTATACCAGAGAAGAACCCAATCGAAATAAAACGAATTATAAAGAGGCTGAGCAGCAGTCCGACATGATATGCACTGTATCCGCTTTGAAACCAGTCCCAGATAAAGGTAATGATAGTTGAACCAATCGTAGACAATAATAAACCTAGCTTACCCCAATTTTTGTAACCTGTAGCTGCAAAACCAAGTTCATTGCCAATTCCTTGAACGAAACCGGAGATCAGTGTGGAAGCACCCCAACTTGAAAATAATAGCATCTCAACAGCTGCCGCTAATAACTCTCCTACAACTGACGCCCCAACTTTTTTTAATAATACTCCAGCCAAAGGACCAGCCATAATCCAGACCCCAAGTGTTAAGTCGTTTGCGTAGGGTTTGAGTGGAGTCGCAGCTATTGCATAGTAGGCAAAGCTCCAAACTTGATAGATAATACCGAAAAAAATAGCAATGATCGCCAAGAAAATTACATCTTTGACAGACCAGCCCTTTTTTGTGTGATCAACTGTTTGCATAATAAATCGCTCCCTTTATAATTTGGAGACAACAAAAAGAAATGACTTATGGAACACATTTACCCGAAATCTATAAAGAGGCCAGATCAAAATTTACTTTTTGACCTAGCCCCAGTTTGTTTGCTTTGATTAATATAGTATTAACCGACACAAAGCTCCCTCCGCTGGTATTGTCCAGATCAGGTCAATGGGTAATTCTCAGCCAATTAGGCACCCCAGTTTGTTAATCTCTTGAAAACAATTTCAGTCTAACAAAGATTTTGCAAAATGTAAAGTTGTAAATTCTGTGTACAAATTACCATAGAATTTAAGGTTGAAACTGGGCAATATTCATAATTCTTAGTTGATGTTTGGAGATTCGCACAACATATCACACTCTGATATTAGTCTGAACTATAAATTAGCGGTATAATTAATATTGTTGGTTACCAGCAAAGGATTGAGAGTGGCTAACTTTTTTATAAACGGACTTGATCTCGAGGAGGAATAATGATGAGTAATGAAAAAAGAAGCGAGCAAAATAAACAGATAATCGAGGTTAACGAACTGGGCGAACCTTTCGGTAAGAGCACGCATGTTTCATTTATTTTTAACAGACAGCATTTTAAAGGGATTGTTGAGAAACAGTTGAAGAATTCTGCAATAATTGACTTTGATGATGAGTATAGCGGTTCAGAAACGGCTCTGGATTTAAAACAAAAAGTGGTTGTTAGTTATTCAAAGATGAAACTGCTAAAATAATTTTGTAAAGGAAAGATAAGGAAATGTTTGGTATTACGACTCTTTGGACCAAGATAAGGGAAAAGTTTACCCCAATTCAATTACTGGTTTCAGTGTATTTTGGGCTGATTATAATAACCTTTTTTCTGCTATGTCTTCCGTTTTTTAAGTATTCAGGAGTAAAAGTGTCACTCCTGGATACCTTTTTTATGGCTGTCTCGACTATTAGTGTGACAGGGCTTAGTACCGTCCCCCTCCATGAAGTCTATAACGACTATGGTATATTTCTGTTAGAGTTGTTATTTCAGATAGGCGGCTTCGGGATAACAATGATAGCGACTGTTGGTATGGTTATAACTGGGCAAAGGATTTCATTGCACCAGCGGCAACTAATCCAAGTTGACATGAATCAGCCACGATTGAGCGGAACGGTTCGTTTAGTGTATTCTGTGTTTGGGTTGATGATGGCTTTGCAGTTTGTGGCAGGAGTCATATTCTCGGTATATTTATACTTGACTGATAGTCTGTATGATTTAAAAAGTGCTCTTTTTGAGGGCTTCTACATTGCCATTTCAGCTGTTACGAATGCTGGCTTTGATATCACGGGGAAATCGTTAATACCATTTCGACATGATTATATTTTCTTATTATTGGTAATTTTACTGATTCTAATTGGGGGAATTGGATTCCCAGTTCTAACAGAATTTCGTGAGTGGCTTTTTTTGAAGATTAGGACACATGGTAGGGGAAAGTATCGTTTTTCATTATTTTCCAAACTTGCTTTTTTCTTCGCAGTTATCTTTTTCGTGGTAGGTGCGGTATTAATTTTTCTGTCCGAGGTAAGCCATAGCTTTGTTAATATGCCATGGAGTGAAAAGATTATCACGTCATTATTTTATAGTGCAACAACGCGAAATGCAGGATTACAATTAGATGCACTAACTGGATTTCGGACAACAACTTTGCTATTATTTTCGATATTGATGTTTATTGGAGCTAGTCCAAGTTCAGTTGGCGGCGGTGTTCGAACAACAACAATTGGAATTTTAATGTTGTATATGGTGTCTTTTATTCGCGGGCGAAGATATGTCAATATCTTTGGAAGAAGAATTGGGCAAGATGATATTCAAAAAGCTGTGGTGGTTGTTAATTTGTCGTTAATATTATGTACTGCTGCAACTTTAATTTTGTCTTTTACTGAGAAAGCAACTTTTATTTCCTTGATCTTTGAAGTCGCTTCGGCTTTTGGAACCACCGGATTGTCATTAGGGATAACTAGTTCACTTAGTTTGGTAGGTAAATGTGTGATAATCATTTTAATGTTTGTTGGTCGTGTGGGAATGTTATATATGCTGATGTTATTTGTTTCCAAGAAGGAACAAGATTTTAATTATAAATACCCGACTGAAAAGGTTATCATTGGATAAAAAGTATTTTTTAAATGTATTGCTTAGAATTAAAGTAAAATTAGTGTTAAAATTATATTGTTTAGTGACAAAAAGTTAGTGGAAGGTAGATGACGATTCACCGTGATTGATAAGATCTTTTATAAAAAAATGTTAAGTAAATCTTTTAGTATTCCAGTACGTGTTAACTATTGGGATGGGGAAAGCGAAGTTTATGGTGAAGGAACTCCAGAAGTTACCATTACCTTTAAGGAATCCGTTCCAGTTAAGGAAATAATGCGCAATGCGTCGATTGCCTTAGGGGAAGCCTATATGGACGGAAGGATTCAGATTGATGGTTCTATCCAAAAATTAGTTAAGGCAGCTTATGATTCAGCTGAGAGCTTTTTTTATAATAGTAAGCTGAAGAAGTTTTTACCAAAGCAGTCCCATTCGGAGAAAATCAGCAAGTATGATGTTCAGAGTCATTATGATTTGGGAAATGATTTCTATAGACTGTGGCTTGATCCAACAATGACATATTCTTGTGCATATTTTGAACATAAAGATGATAACTTGGAACAGGCTCAGATGAATAAGGTACGTCATATTATTAAAAAACTAGACCCACAACAAGGGAAAACATTGTTGGATATTGGCTGTGGCTGGGGAACTTTAATGTTGACCGCTGCAAAGGAATTTGGTTTAAAAGTTGCAGGGATAACATTAAGTGAAGAACAATACAAATTTGTTAAACAAAGAATTGCCGATGAAGGTCTTGAAGACAAGGCTGAAGTATACCTTGAAGACTATCGTGAACTAAAACACGAGCCGTTTGATTACATTACTAGTGTTGGGATGTTTGAACATGTTGGTGAAGAAAATCTGGGAACTTATTTCAAAACAATTGCCAAGTATTTGAGCAATGATGGGGTTGCATTGATTCATGGAATAACTCGACAACAAGGTGGAGCATATAATGGTTGGATTAACCAGTATATTTTCCCAGGTGGATATATTCCTGGCTTGAATGAAAATTTGAAGCACATTATTGATGCAGGGATGCAAGTCTTTGATGTAGAGACATTACGACGCCATTATCAACATACACTTGAGATTTGGGATGAGAACTTTAAGAATCACGAAGATGAAATTTCAGAGAAGATGGACGAGAAATTTACTCGAATGTGGGATTTATATCTGCAAGCTTGTGCCGCCTCGTTTGAATCAGGTAATATTGATTGTATTCAATATCTGATTTCTAAGGGACCAAGTGGAAAGAACTTACCACGAACACGTGATTATATTTATGAATAGTATAGAAGAGCTAGGGTAAAATTTAACTTTTGTCCTAGCTCTTCTATTTTTACTTTACTATGAATAAACATGTTTCTAGAGTCCGTGCTATGTTCGTAATTTCAAGTTTGTACTGTTTTATTTTTGTATTCTAGTACTAAAAATCTAAGCTCATTCTAGTCACTAATTTTTAGTTACCATATTAGCTTTTGCGATTATTCTTTGATTATATAAGTTACCCCATTCTTCCATTGATTTGATTACAGGAATTAATGTTTTTCCAAAAGCAGTTAATTTGTAATCTGTTTTTGGTGGCATAACAGGATAAATCGTTTTTTCAATTACTCCATCACTTTCTAATTCTCGTAGCTGAAGAGCTAGCATTCTCCGAGAGCAATCCTGCATAGTACGTTGTAGTTCACCAAAGTGACAAACATTATTTTTGATAAAGTGATATAAAATCACTGCCTTCCATTTACCGGATATTATTTGTAAAGTGCTCTCTACTGGGCAACCTGGCTGGCAATTGTAAAGATGACGTTTCATAATTAACGCTCCTTTGACTATGATTAAAGTTAGCAGTAAAACATATATTCTTTTATACTCATAATAAAGCATTTAAATAGCATTCACTAGTGAATAATTTGTTACTAGTTACTTAAATTTCAATATTGCAGGATATTATCAGTTAATTACTATAAGATATGAAAGAAGGTAATTAACTATGAAGCAGATGATGAAAGCAATCGGATTTAAAAAGTATTTACCAATCACTGCAGAGGAGAGCTTAATTGAATTTGAAGTAGCTAAACCAATTGCAAAGGGTCATGATCTGTTAGTCAAAGTTGAGGCTGTCTCGGTTAACCCAGTAGATGTTGGTGTTAGAAAGGCAAGTCATCGTATTTTAAAAGAGCCAAAAATAATTGGTTGGGATGCTGTTGGAGTCGTGGAATCTGTGGGGGAAAATGTTACATTATTTAGAAAGGGAGAGCATGTTTTTTATGCAGGTGCTTTTAAACGTTCTGGAAGTAACAGTGAATATCAAATCGTTGATGAAAAAATTGTCGGACATGCACCAAAAAAATTGACAATAGGACAAGCAGCAGCGATGCCATTGACTTCGTTGACTGCTTGGGAAGCGTTATTTGAACAACTTGAGATTGATCCGAATGATAAGAAAAATAATGAAAAGCAAACAATTTTGATTATCAATGGTGCTGGAGGTGTTGGTTCGATTGCAACTCAATTGGCTAATTGGGCAGGACTAAATGTAATTGCAACAGCATCCAGACCGGAAACTATTGAGTGGGTCAGAAAGTTTGGAGCAGATGAAGTTGTGAATCATCGACAAGATTTGGTACAAGAAGTTAGAAAATTAGGTTATAGGTACGTTGACTACATCCTGGAATTGAATGATCTAGATGGTCATTGGGATGAGATGGCAGAAATCATTAAACCAAGTGGTAAAATAGCATCTATTACTGAAAATAAGCATCCAGTTGATTTGCGTAAATTAACAAAGAAAAGAGCAAAGTTTGCGTGGGAGTGGATGTACACAAAATCTTTTTATCAGACACCAGATATGATTACGCAGCATGAGATCTTAGATAAGATTTCATCTTTATTAGACCAAGAAATTATAAAAACTACTTTGAACAAAACACTCTCGCCAATTAATGTTGCAAATCTAAAGAGAGCTCACAAATTGGTTGAGTCTAATCATATGATTGGCAAAGTTGTTGTCAGTAATGAATAATTTTTCTAAGCAGTTTCACTTGCAGTCCTTCAAAAATATGAGAAAGATTTTATACAGCTTTCAAAGAAGACCATGGTAAAGCGTCATCGTTAAGTCAAAAATAAATGTGTGAAAAAAATAGCCTCAACCCTTTTTTATGGAGAAGGTGAACCGTACTGAAATAATTGGAATAAATTTTAATGTTTCTATGAGGGGCTGGGTCAAAAGTTAAATTTTGATTCAGTTCCTCTATTTATTCCGTATAAACGTGTTCCATAAGTCAAAATTCTCTGTCTAATTTCGAATTACTCATAGCAAAGTACAAGAACGGTTCTAAGATTACACGTCAACAATGTGTAGTGACGATCAACCAGTAAACAAATAGAACTGACTAAAAAGTTTACTAGACCACCAATCAACAAAATTTGAAAACTTGGAATACCACCTAATGCATTGATAATTAACAATCCAACAGGATATGTACCTATAGACAATGCATTATACAAAGTAAACACCTTTCCTTGATCTGCCGCTGAAACCTTATCCATCAAAACGGCATACATAGTTGCATTAACAAATGGTACAACAAATCCCGATAATAAAAGACCGATTATCCCAATATATAAATTTACTGATGCAACGATAATAATACTAACAGCTGCACCAATGTATCCGAAAGTTAAATTGCCATAATTATTCTTAAAACCACCTTTCCAAGAAAAAGTAATTCCGCCAATTAAGGTACCAACAAATAATAATGCACTTAAAAATCCATATAATGTATTACTGGTCAACGAAAAATCAAGATTCATTGCCAATTTAGATATATCTTTAATCCAATATTTTGAAGTCATTGGGAGTAAAAGGGTCACAATAAAAGGTGCAAATAGATTTCCAGAAGCATCTAGAATTGCAAGTATTTTTAAATAATTATCCGATTTTAAGATCTTAACTCCAGCAGTCAAATCTTGTATAACGGATTCACCCTTATGAGTATCTGTCGGAATAGCAAAGAAAAATAATGGAATTGAAATAATCACATATGAAATTGCATCAAGAAAGACTACCAATGAATAGCCTTGAATATTAAATAACAATGATCCTAAAATTGGGCCAAAAATTTGTGAAATTGCCAGAGTACTTTGTGCTAATCCATTAATTCGTTTAATATCAAATCTTCTAACCATTGTGCTAGTTAAACTGGTTATCAAAGGATTTTTCAAACTACTAACTAAGGATTGTGCAATTCCATAAATAATCACTTCAACCATTGTCAGACTATCAAAATAGAAGGCACTTAGGAGTAGGAAAGTTGCAATGGCCATAATAACATTAGATCCTATCAACAGTAACTTCTTATTCACTCTATCAATTAAAATTCCAGAAAATGGGGAAATAATTACTAACGGTAACATTAGTGCCATATTAACAGCGACCAATGTGTTAACTGTTCCAAATTTGTGCCAAGCCCAAACATTTAAAATATATGTCGTCATATAACTACCAATGACTGAGATGCATTCTAAAATTAATATTGTAATAAACTCTTTTTCACTCTTCATCTATAAATACTCCCATCAACAATTTAATTTAGAAAGGCAATATTTTTCAATTTTATCACTACCTGCTCCAAAGTATTAGTATAAAATTGAATGTCATCAGTTAACTTACTTGTAACTGTTTGTTCATTTGCCGTATTTTTTGAGTTACGTAACTGTTCAATTTCACTTTCAAGATATGACTCCCTTTTGATTTTCGTGAAGAAGAACCCCTTAACTTTGGAAGAGGTGTTTTGCAATGGTTAAAGAGAGTTGGTATTATGATTATTCTTTGAAATATAGACCGACAACAGATAAAGAGACACAATTCTTTTCGAGCACTATTATAAGATAGAGACTTGCTAAAGTGGCAAGGGTTCTTCTTGAGTGACCAGACAGTTGCTATGTAATAATCTCTTTCTTAGCTAATCTGGAAATTGGATAGTTGAAATAATTATAAAAAGGCAATATAATAAGTGTAATACAATGGTAAACACAAAAGGGGGGAGATTAAATGAGCAATACCGTGATTAAAAACAAGACGATTTCAACTCGCGTAACATCCGATATTAGTGAACGAGCTAAAGCTAACCTAGCGAAACAAGGGTTAACTGTTTCTGAGTATATTCGTTTATCTTTGGTTAAGGCGGCCAACAATGAAGTTCGTTTAGTTAGCTTTTTAGATTCTCCAGAAGCCTTAGCAGCTAAAAAAGAAGCAGAAACGGGTCAGGTAAAAAAGATTGGCTCCTTGACGGACTTTGATGATTGGATCGATAAGTTAGATGCAAATTAAGCAGACCAAGTCTTTCGAACGAGAATTAAAAAAATTAGCGAAAAAGCACTTTCCGATAACTATCTTGAAACCTTATTTAAAAGCAATTGATGAACAAGACGTACTTGTTTTGAGACGGATTAAAGATCATGCATTGAAAGGGCAGTGGCGTGGCTATCGTGAATTTCATCCTGCCAGATATGGAAACTATGGTAAAAATTATGATAACTGGATTGTCGTTTATCATCTAGACCATAACGAATTGGTTTTGTTATTGGTTGCAACCGGGTCGCATGAGATCTTGAATCAATAGATAAATTTGAGGGCCCTATTATTTAACTAATTTTGAATTTGCTTGATATTATAGTACTCTATCCAAGAGTTTATTACTGCGCTCAGTTCTTTTCTCACAACCGTCGCTTTAACTTCAGTACTGGTAAGGTACTCTGCAACTGCTTTAATTTTTACTTTCAGTGACACTTTTGTCATAAATAAATACCCTCAAAGTTATGTTCCAACTTTAGGGGTACACGTCAAGATGAAGCCATTTTTTAAGACATTACAACGTCGGTAAGATTTGAGCACTAACACGAAATTATGAACACAGCACATACTTTGCTATGAGTAATTTAGAGTATGTTACTTTTGAACAGGTTGTCCACTGTAGATTTCAAAACCTGCAGAAACAGGGATGTTTTCACCAGTAATATTTTAAAATTTCTAACGGATTATGGATCTTGTGTTTGTTGAGAGTACCGATGAAGCAAATCATGAGAATATTTCTTTGGTTTGTTTGTAGCTTTTACAATATTCCAAAGTATGGCAGCTGTTTTCATACGAGAATTGAAGTTTTTACTAGCAGGATCTCTATTGAAGTCCTTGACAAAATTATTCCATTGATAAGTTTGTTCCTCAGGATTATCGCTAATTTGTGTAGTATTTTCAAATTCAGTGATGAAATCTCGAATGGTATAGTCTGTCTGTTTTTGTGTTTCAACACGCCGTTTAATAATCGCCATTTCTTTTTTAAAGCTGAATTTTTTAACGTGATAATAATTAGCAAAGAAGAGACGGGCTTCGCTATTAAACTTGAAACCATCACCGATTAATCGTGTGTCGAATGTGATTTTTGTTTCTGCTGAAATTTTATTGTTATTTGTACGAAATGGGTTTATATCTGACGGGTTTGTCCCGTTCAAAAAAAGTATTAAATACTGATTTAGTTCAGCTTTTGTACCATATGTGGGGAGACCACGTTCGCGGCACAATTGTATTAATTCAGTTTTGTAAAAGTAACATTCTATTAAGTCGTCTTTCGTCAGTTGCATCTAATTCACTCCGTTATCATATTAATATTAGAATTTGCTCAAAAAGGTTATTTTCATGGTCTTAACAAGATTTTTCCAGCGCTTTTTCCAGATTCTAAATATTCATATGCCTTTTGGCCTTCAGAAAGCGGAAAGATTGTAGGCTCACTGACCCGGATCTTCCCTTTTTGAAAATAACTAAATAGCCTCTGACTACGTTTTTTTCGTTCGTCTGCACTGTTTAGATAATCCCATAAGTCTCCTGTTAGAATGCTTTTTGATTGTACTAATAATTTTAGTGGATCAATTTTAGGTGGATTTCCACCAGCCATGCCATAAAAAACAACTTTCCCCTTGTTAGTCGCAAGAGATAGACTCTGTTCAAGTGTTTTTCCTACACCGTCATAAATAGTATCAAATTTTCCTTGCAAGCTTTGACTCCACGGAGTAGTTCGCAGAAAGACTTTTACAGCTCCTTGATTAAGAGCTAAGTTCTGTTTTGCAGATGTTGAAGTAGAGCCATACACATTCATCCCATCACTGGTCAATATTTGAGACAATATTTGACCAACACCACCACTGATACCGTGAATAAATACGTTGCCACCGGGCATGTTTTTCCCAAGATCATGAGCTAAGAAATCTGCTGTTAATCCTTGCAGTCCAACAGAAGCAACTACTTTGGAATCCAGATTTTCTGGCACTCTAATTGCATTTTCAGATGGGACACTGACATATTCTGCATTGGCGAATGGTACGTCTACAAAGAAAACTTTATCTTTCAATTTTACCTCGTTGACATGATTGCCAATTGCAACAACTTCTCCTAGTGCTTCATAACCGTTGATGTAAGGCTGATGTTTTTCAATATGGTAAGTTCCGCGTCGGCGGTATATATCGGCAAAGTTTAATCCAATAAATTGGGTTTTAACTAATATTTGATTTGCATTTATTTGAGGAGAATTAATATCTCCGTATTTTAAGACAGAATTATCTCCAAAATCATTGAAATATAAAGCTTTCATATTATCACCTCGGGCTTGAAAATATATCCAGTCTCAGGATAACATAAAATCCAAATTTATCGTTGTTTTAATATTAATTCCATTTTCTTATGTTCAATGAACTGAGTAGAGGGGAGTGTGCCATAAGTCGGGAAAATTTGAGTACTAATTCGAAATTACGAAAATCGTGAGTACTTTGCTATGAGTAATTCGAAGTTAGACGGAGAGTTTTGACTTATGAAACACGTTTATACGGAATAAACAGAGAAACTGAATCAAAATTTAACTTTTGACCCAGCCCCTTATTTAAAATAAGCCAATAATATGTTGAATTAATCCTGTATCAAGCATAACAAAGAGCCCAATTAGAGTATAAATTAGTCGCGTTAATGGTGCTCCCCAACGAGTAAAAATATTTTTGATAATAGGAAGCTGACCAAAAAAATAAGCTAGAGTTAGAGTAATGGCAGTCAAGATAATAAAATAAATCATCGTCATTAGGACGCCGGTAAAAGTCATTGTTGCCAAAACTGGAACATAGACAGCTATGTTATCAGCACCGCAGCTGACTAAGTATATCAATAAGACTGCGGTAATTCCCTTTCGGCTACTTACTTGTGTTCCATCAGCATCGTCTTCACCTTTAATTCCCATATAAATCGGAATTAATCCGAGGAAGCCAATGCTCCAAGCAGGGATAAAACTTTGAATTAACTGGCCAGCAAATGCGCTAACACAGAAAATTAAGAGCATTCCTAATTCATAACCAAATAAGTTATCCTTAAAATTATATTTTTGAAGTAGAAATAATAAAATAATAAAAAAGTCCAAGTTAACGCCAATGAAAAGCATTGTGACGAGTGGCAAATTCTGCATAATATTTAATCCTTCCATAATTAGATTAATGAGCATGTATTAATATATACATATGTTATCATTATCATATGAAAGAATCAATGTATTTATGTATAGAAGAGATGCTAGCTTGTTAAAGTATTCCTTGAATTGGTGAGCTAACAGCAATGTTCGAGAAAAAGTCGGGTCAGATATCTTGTTTTAAAGAACTGAAATAGTAAGAACTAGTGTTTCTTCCATTCTTCTTTAAGTAATGACCAGACATTCTCATCATGAAAACCGTTGGCTAGCAGCTCATTTGCGCGAAGTGAGCCATCAAAATGGAAACCAGCTTTTTTTGCAACTTGATTACTGCGTGCATTCTCTACTGCTGCATGAATTTCAATTTTATGAATATCATAGTCTGCAAACCCAAGCGTACATATTCCAGCAACGGCTCGATGGATAATCCCGTTACCTACATGTTTGGTTCCTAACCAATAACCTATATCTGCACATTGATTTGTTATATTAAATTTATTGAAGCTGATCATTCCTGCAGGTGTACCTTTGTACAGAATAACCGTATTCAATGAGTGTTCACTACCAAAGTTCTTTAAGACACTTGTGAGGAACTTTTCTTCATCTACGACACTTTTCATTATGGGAACCCAAGGCAGCCAAACCTGTAATTCTTTTCGACTTTCTTCAATAATTTGAAAAAGAGGTTCAGCGTCGATTTTGGGTCTGGGCAGTGCTAGACTAACTTCAGAATCAATTTTGTATGCAAACATATACTTCACTCCTTAAAAAATATTAATTTTAGTGTACGCTATCCAGTACCAGAATTTCAATTAATTTTTTACGATTGACAACTATTAGAATTTGGTTTTTAATGACCATAAATAACTGTTGAGAAGAGATTCAGTCTTGTTATTTTTTAAGAGAGCACTGGCAGCTGAAAAGGTGCAGATAGCGACTGATGAAAATGAGCTCAAATTACTGTTGAATGGTGCAAGCTGTTCGATCGGCGGAATCCGTTATCATTTTTGACAATTTATGTCGTTGAGGTTTATCAATTGATAAACGAAGAGCAAGTGGTACCACGGTCAACCCGTCTTGCACTATGAAAATAGTGTTGAACGGGCTTTTTTGGTTGTTTAAAAATAAAGAAAGAAGTGTTTTTTATGCGAATTACTGCTGCAGCTGAAACTGAATTTTTAGAAAAAGTTTTTCAAAAAGCTGGGTTTTCTGCTACTGATGGTACTTTATTAGCGGATACCTTGGTGGATGCGGATTTAAGAGGAATATCTTCTCATGGGATTCAAAGACTTGATTGGTACATTCGAATGGTTCAAGATGGGACCATCAAACCGCAAAATCAAGTCAAAACTCTAAAGGAAACGGACACTAGCCTATTGCTTGATGCCAATGGAAATATGGGGCAGATTGCATCTGCATTAGCAATTAACAGCTTAATTAAAAAAGCCAAAACCACTAATATTGCCATGGCTGTTATTCGCAATTCAAATCATTTTGGAACTGCGGGGTACTATTCTCGTCTAGCCGCTAAAGAAGGTTTGATTGGGATTTCAACCACTAATACACGGCCGCTTGTTGTACCAACCAATGCAATTGAAGCTTTCTTGGGTTCAAATGCTTTTGCTTTTACCTTTCCAGCTGACCCGCATCCCTTTGTTTTTGATGGAGCTACGTCAAGTGTCTCCAGTGGTAAAATTATGGTTTTGGCTAAAAATCAAAAACCAATTTTGGGTGAATGGGCTGTTGATGGTGAGCGAAATATCATTCACGATTCGAAAAAAGCTGCTGAAATTTTATCCGAAGTTGCTTTTACGGAGCATCAATCTGGCGGTGGAGTGTTAACTCTTGGTGGCAATCGAGAAGAAAATTCAAACTACAAGGGTTTTGGTAACTCGCTAGTTGTTGAATTGTTAACGGGTATCTTAGCTCAAGGTTCAATTTCGGCTGATACCAATACCGGTAAGCACGATTTCAGTCAATTCTTTATGGTTATCAATCCGGCCTTCTTTGGTGATTTAGCAACTTTGAAAGCTAACGCCGAGAAGATGTTTGAACGTATCCGGAACTTAGATCATATCCCAGGGACACACATTATGATTCCTGGTGACCGTGAATATCGTAATTACGATCATAATTCAAAACACGGTGTTGTTATTGATCCGAAAACTACCCAGGAAATTACGGCAATTGCTGAAAAATTTGCGATTGAATTGCCACAAGCACTTTAAAAGTAATATACAAAAGAGCCACAATTACACTGAATCTACAAAAAGTTCAAGACTGAGTCAGGTCAAAAACTACATTTTGATCGGGCTTTTTTCTTGAACTCAGATAAACGTGATTCATAATTTAAAATTCTCCGTCTAACTTCGAATTACTTATAGTAAAAATAGTGACTTCCAAAATCCAACTTTTTTGGAAGTCACTATTTTTATCAATTTATGGTACACACCCTCTGCTTTTTTGTGCAGTTATTCTTGCCGTACCAGCAAATCAATAATTGACTGGTGCTCAATCTTACCAAAATAGGGCTGTAACTCCACATTAGTCAACGCTTGCGTGATTGCTTGACGTTCATAACGGACGCCAATTAATTTTGCGGCAAACTGTTTAACATCAGCCTGACCTAAAAAGTCGCCATAGACTTGCAGATAACTGATACAGCCATGTTCAATCTGCAAGCGAAAGTCAATCGTTCCTTGAGTAAAATGCTGGCGCTGCTGAATTGCAGCCAGTGGGGAACTTCCATAGACCCAATTCCAATTGCTGAAAAATTTTTGATTAATGGCATTAACAGCCTGCTTGGCAGTATCATCTAAAAGATATTCGTTAGCTTGTTTCAAATCGGATACTTGCAAAATTTTTTGTGCCAGCGTATCACGAAATTCTTCAATTGTTAGCTGCTGATATTCTGGAGTGAAAAACGGTTTGAGGTTGGTAACCCGGCTATGAACCGACTTAATTCCCTTAGCTGCAATCTTATCTTGCGGTACATTCAATGCTTTTTCAATGACACTTAAATCAACATTATACATTAATGTTCCATGAGAAAACATCCGTCCGTGCTGCAGCCGCATAGCATTACCTGAAAACTTTTTACCATCAATCTGCAAGTCATTCCTACCAACTAGTTTTGCCCCAGTTGCTCCCATTTCATGTAAAGCGGTGATTACCGGCGCAGTAAACTTTGAAAAGTCGCCATTGGAATGACCATCATCCTTAGTAATAAAACTAAAACTAACATTTCCTAGGTCATCAAAGACTGCACCACCACCAGAAGTGCGCCTAGTAACAATTATCTGTTGCTGGCGAACGTATTCCAAATTCACTTCTTCGTAAACATTTTGATTGCGGCCAAGGATAATACAGGGAGAGTTAATGTAAAAATACAGAATTGGTTCCTGCAAATCAGAGTGTTCCAGTAAATATGTTTCCAAAGCTAAATTATAGCGAATATCTCGCTGATCAGTTACCAAGTACTTCATTTGAATTCCCCCTCAAAGCCAAATTCATCAACTAATTCAACGCTGACATTTGAATTGCTAATTAGTAATTTAGCAACTGGACAGCGTTGTTCGCAAATTGCTAAAATTTCTTGTGCTTCTTGTCGGTTCACTTGGGGCAGTCTAACTTGCGCACGCAGCCAAAATTGAAATCCTTGATAGTCGCGGCCCATGTCGACTGCTACCCGAACAACAGCTTGATGCGACAGATTCCGTCGCTTTTCCTCTGCTTCAAGTGTGGCATTCAGACATGTTGCTAGTGCTGCTCCAAGCAGTTGCTCGGGGTTAGTCCCAGGGACAGCTTTCAAGGGGCTGCTCGTTAATTGATTAAATTCACCGCCGGTTAGTGAACGGACATGGCCAGCAATCCCAGCTTTATTTTCAATTTCGGTATGATAGAGTGATTTTCGTTCCATAAAAGTCTCACCTCGATATAATGATTTCGGTTACATTCGTCATTATTATATCAAATTTATTTATATTCAGCTTAATTTTTTCACTGCAGGTGTGAAATAGTGCAGCCAATTCCTTTTTGTTGCTGAGTCTACTAGACAAAAAGAGTAGTTACTGACAAGCAGTAATAAAAATGACAGGTTCTTAAAGAATGTTTACTCAAATAATGGTTAAAAGTTCATAAAACGTTCATAAAATCAATGATATATTGGCTTATCTTTATAATCGGATACCGCTTTTGATAACGGTAAAGCTCTATGTTACTATTAAATGTAATAAAAAATGAAAAGGATACGGTTCATGATTATCTATAAGCACATTAGGAAATGGCAAAGAGTATATGTTATACTTCTTTTTTTTATTTTAGCAATCATCACAACAGTTCCTGCCTTTTTAGGCGATTATTTTAAAGTTACTTATGATGGTGGAGTTCATTTAACGAGATGGGAGGCAGTTTATCAGGCACTAAAGCATGGAAAATTACCAGTATTGGTTAATTTTATTGGATTCCAAGGAATCTCAAATGCATATACAGGTCTTTATCCTTGGGTTACAAGTCTGCTCTTTATTTTACCGCGCTTTATTTTTACCGCTAACCCGATTGCAGCATTGTTTTGCGGTTTTGTATTATTGAATTTTTTGACACAAATTGCAGCCTATTTTATGATGCGTGAATTTACAGCTAGTAAACTGATTAATTTAGTGGGTGTGTGTTTCTACCAGTTCAGTGCATATCACATGGGAATAATGTTTGCCCGCAATGCAATGGGGGAAGCGATAGCGTACGCAATTTTACCGGTGGTGCTGACTGGTTGTCTCAGAATCTGGAGACGTGAAAGATGGGGCGGGCTTGTTCTTGGAGCGGGAATGGGGGCGTTGATAAATACCCATATTTTGTCAGTGTTAATCGTTTGTACGCTGCTAACAATCGCAGAAGTTGTACGAGTTTTCACAAGGAAAATTAACTTAGGTGAACTGCACCTTTTCTGTATGGCTGTTGGAATTGCTGTGTTGACCAGTCTATATACAATCGTCAATATTTTGACACTGTATATGAATAATAGGAACATAAATACTCCAGGTCATGGCTTATCTCCTGTAGGTGGTTGGCAGGTACTGCAAGCCTTGTTTGCTAATAGTATTGAAGATACGCCAATCATTTTTAATATTGGCTTAGTTGAAACGGGAATGCTGATATTTTTAGGAATAATGATGTTAGTCAAACACAGTGGCAACTGGCGTTTTTGGACAATGATTGCCTTAGGAATATTTTTCTGTACATTAAGCTGGCTGCCACTCCAAAAAAGTATTTTTGTTAATTCTTTTTTTGGCAATATTCAGTTTTTAGGGAGAATGCTTGCTTTTGTATCGCTCTTTCTTGCTGTAAGTGTAACTGTGTTCTTTGAAGAAAACAAAGTTTTAGATAACAATAAAATCGTTTTATCTGTCTTGTTAATCCCACTAGTATTAATGAGTATCTCTGCGGTATACAGCTATCATATAACGAAGAATGATGACCCAACTCGCTACTATATCAGCACATCGAAAGAGTACAAGAAATTGGTGAACAAGCAGGCAACTGGTGGTGATTATATTATTAATTATTCACAAGTTAAAGGCAAAGTCAGTACGGTAGCAAATCTAAAAAAGATAGAGAAGTATAATAGCCTGAGCTTTGATTTTAATAATACAAGTCAAAACAAGAAGGAACGTAATTTCTTATTAGTTATATATAAGGGCTTGAGTTATCATATCAGTGTAAATCATAAAAAAGTAAACGCAAGTGCTCCAATTTTTAGAACAATCTTAAAGCCAGGAATAAACCATATTAAGATTAGTATGGCTGCAGGAATAAGGGAGTATTTGACATTCAGCATAATGTTATTAAGCAATATCATTGTTTTTTATATTTTATTGTTTAGAGGAAAGGGTATTAGAATATGCGGCAAAAAAGAATTTTTCAAAAAGCAGCACTAGTTGTATTATTTGCAGCGTTATCTCTTGTATATGTTGCGCTAGCATGGCATACCAAGACTATCTTAGTCGGGGATGATCGAATATTCCACATGGAGAGATTGGAAGAAGCATATAAGGACATAAGCAACGGTCATTTTATTTCGATGATTTTAACGTATAGTTTTGGAAAAGTTGGGCAAGCAATTAACACTTACTATCCTTGGGGAAATCTATTATTTTATGTGCCAATTAGAGTTTTTTTGAAGAATCCGATTACGGCCTATTACATCTATCTGGTATTAGAGCAGTTTTTAGGTTTAGCTTTAGCATATGTGTTTGCACATCGGTTGATGAAAAGAAAAGATGCAGCCATTGTTTTTTCAATTCTGCTTCGTTTTTCAGTATATATCATGTTTAATGACTTTGGCAGAGCTGATATTGGTGAGGCCTGGGCGTTTGTCTTTGTACCGTTAGCATTTCTAGGGTTATACCAACTTTTAAAAGGGAATTACTACTATGGATCAATCTATCTTGTACTAGGGCTAAGTGCTGAAATGTATTGTCATATTTTGACTACCATATTTACAATCGGATTGTTATTAGTAGTGTATTTATTAACATTCAAGTATCAGACGGAAAAGAAAAACGTTTTGATAACGAGCCTGATTAGTGCAGCCTTATTCGTGTTATCAACGGCCGCCGTGACTATCCCTATTATTCGTCAGTTAGGTGTCCGCACAGTTATACCAACAGCATCGTTTTTCACTGAAAAAGAAATTAGTTTTAATAGTTTGGTTTCTCTATCATTCGGCAATACCTTGGGACAAGGATTACCAAATGTTGGACTGGCAATCCTTGTAATTGCCTTGGTAGGTTTTATTGGTTTAAAAAACAGTAATTTTTGGGAGACGTACTCGTATATTTTAGGTGTATTGCTGTTGCTGTGCAGTACCTTATTGTTTCCATGGTATATATTTAAAAATACACCGGTTGCACATATTCAGTTCATGTGGCGCTTGTTGCCCTTTGCGACCTTCTTTCTTGCTCTGTATGGCTCTGCCAAGATATGCAGTCTATATTCTTGGCGATTCAATGGCTTCAAATTAGTTATTTTAAATATTTCTCTTGTGGTGCTAGCATTGGGATCGATTGAGGGCTTTATAACTACACAATCCAAAAATAATGCGATAGCAAAAACTGCAACCAACTTTATGGTGCCTTATGCGTACCGATTAAACGCAAAAGGGTATTTAAATTCATTGTCACTAAATCAAGCAGCAGCGGAATCAGCCCGATATGAGGATTATGTCCCATACGCAGCCAACACAGTTAGAGAAAAGGTTTTTAATCATCAGGTTATTGTAAATGAACATAAGTATTATTTAAGTGCTAGTTCAATCGTCTCGGGGTATCAGCAAGTAACATATAGTATTGATAATTTGGAGAATAAGAGCTCTAGGATCGTCCTCCCTTTTTTTATCTACAACTCGAAAGACTATGTGGCTTATGTCAATGGTAAGGAAACACCACTTCATGCAAGTAAACATTCTTTGGCACTTGTTTATGTAAAGAATAAGCGCAGCGCGACGATAACAGTCAAATATCAGACGCCAGTGTTATATTTTGTTGCCAGATTGATATCTGGAACAATCATCTTGCTGCTGGTGTTCGGGATGATCTATCTAAAACTGAAAAGGATGAAGAAGAGTGGTCAAAATGAATAAAGCTTCAAATACACAAAAACAATTATGCGCAATCTTAATTTGTCTAGTAGCAAGTGTAGTGATTATGGTACCTTATTTCTGTGCCAATTCTCTCCATGCAGGAGTGGACATGTCATTTCACCTTAACCGAATATATGATTTGGCACAGAATATTAAACATGGCAAGCTTTTCTCATACATCGAGACTTACGCAATGAATCAGGTAGGAACACCGATTAATATGGTATATGGTGTTTTGCCTGTTTATCCATTGGCGTTAGCCTTGTTAGTGATTAGTGACCCCATTTTGGCAATCTATGTTGGATGGTGTTCAATAGTATTTATATCAATGCTTATTTCGTATTTCTGTGGCCTAAAATATTGGTATGGCAATAAAAAGAAAGCCCTAATTTTTTCTTTTGTCTATGTTTTATCAGCATATAATTTTAGTTGGATGTTTCTAACCTTTGATGTTGGTCAAACTGCGGGATATGTCTTCTTACCGCTAATTGGATACGGAACGTACAGTATCTTTTTTAGGAAAAAGGCAGAATGGCTCTTGCTAGCATTTGGTATGACGGGTGTTATTTATTCACATATATTGAGTTTCTTGATGTACTTAGTTGTAGTAATGTTAATTATTGCAATTGCATTATTTACAGCCAGCAATTTCTGGCGAAAGTTGAAATATATTGTTTATACAGGGATTGCGACACTGCTAATGACTTCATTTTACTGGGGTACATTGTTTACAATATATACAAGTAATCACCTGTTCATCACCAAGTCCGGTACGCTTTCAACAGCGGGTACAGGTTTAGGAGACGCCATAATAAATGCGTTAAATAATGATGAATCAGTGGGAGCTTTACTGGTAATAACGACGATTATGGGGTTATTCTTATGGAAAAAGCAGAGTGTTACTAATAGAATTATTGGCATGATTGGTGTCATTTTTTTTATTGCAACGACAAGTGTTTTTGAATCAATTTGGAATTTCGTCAATAAGACACCGATTGTTGTTCTTCAATGGACTGGCAGAATTTTGTGTATCTCGAATTTCTTTCTAGCAATATTTGCTGTTGAGACACTTTGGATTCTTATCTCAAAGACAAAATATGTTCAGCGCTGGACGATTGTTGTCTTTGCGCTAGTTGTAATCTCATTATTAAGCACCTCGTATAGTTTCTTAAACACACGTACAACTCAGACTGTAATTGACTATAAACCTAGCAGTGAAAAAGCATTGCCCTTTTCAAATTATCAAATAACTTCAAAACGGGGTTTTAATTATATGGTGAGAGGCTTTAATGAAGGGGTAGGTTCCATTGATTATTGGCCATATACAAGCATGAAAAAGTACATGGTTGAGATTCAAGAACACGTGGCTTTGATAGGTGGGCAAAAGCAAAAGATTACATCACATAGTATTTCAAATGGAATTATTTATAAAATATATGCCTCTAAAAATAATGTGTCCGCAGATTTGCCTTTTTTGAATTATAATTCATATCTAGTTACTATTAACGGGAAAAAGGCCGCTTATACCAAAACAAAGCGTAACACAATTGGTGTGGTGTTAAAGAAGGGCAACAATAAGATTAGCATAGTATACAAAACTTCAGTTATTATTAAAATAGCCGAATTTGTTTCATGGATTACCGTGGTAATATTAGTTCTTCCTAAAATTATCAAAGGCCTAAAAAATTATAAAAAAATAGACAAATAAAAGAAAGGAGAGTGTGCCATAAGTCGGGGAATTATGAAACACGTTTATACGGAATAAATAAAGCAACTGAATCAAAAGTTAAATTTAGATTCAGCTGCTTTATTTTGGTGTTTTTGGATAAATGTATTTCTGAAACTTTATGTTACACTTTTTTCTTATAGATAAAGTAGCCTAAAATAAATAGTGCAGCTAACACTACTAGTGAAATCTTGCCATAAGATTCAATTATGTTAATTACGTGTGGCCATGCATGACCAGCCATCCGCCCAACAAAGATCAACACAGTATTCCAAACGAGTGTGCCAAGGGTTGAAAAAACAACGAAACGTCCAAGAGGATAGTCAGACATTCCAGCTGGAATTGAGATTAGACTGCGAATAACTGGAACGAACCTTCCAAAGAAGACTGCAGAATTGCCATGGCGTTTAAAAAAAGCTGCGGCACGTTCTAAATCTGCAGGCTTGAAATGCAGTATTTTACCAATGCGTCCTGCTAGAATTCGTTCTAAGCGTTCGACGGAAATAATCTTGCCAAAAAAATATAAAATTAAGGCACCAATTAGAGCACCAATTGTCGCTGCAATGATGCTGCCAACAATATTTAATTTACTAGAAAGGGTCATGAAACCAGTAAATCCTAGAATTACCTCTGAGGGAATCGGGGGAAAGATATTTTCAAGTGCAAGCAGCAAGGCAATCCCAAAATAACCATAATCGTTAATAATCTCTGTTAATAAGGATGAATTCATAGACACTCCTATTTTTTCTTCTAATTCTACATAAATAATATTAAAAGGTCAAAGCAGATGAAGTAACAAAGAGAATAGTCACATAATAACCAAGAAAAAATGTTATAATTGCAGTTAACGAATTGAAAGCGAGGAATTGGTCGATGGGCAAGAAAGCTTGGCTTATAATCACTTTGGTTATTGCAGTGATTTTTATAGGCTATGGTTACACAAAACATGTTGAGACCACACAATATTACAATAATGCTATGAATGCAGGCGAACAAACTATCAGTGATGTTAGCTACCATCGAGCTGAGAATCAATTTCGTAATGCATTGAAGAAGAAACCAAATGATAGCTCTGCAAGTGCACATTTGGAACAATTAGAAGAATATCAAAAAGGTCTAGCTGCAATTAAAAAGCAAGAATATAGTAAAGCAATTATTAATTTTAAAAAAGTAACTAAAATAGATAATGGCTCACAAACATTATTGCTTAGGGCAGTTTCTAAAGAAATTGAACTCAAAGAAGTTGTACATGAACTTAAGATTTTCAATAAAACATACAAACGTGCAAAAGTGTTGGCAACTAATTATGAATATACAGCTTCAAATACAAAATTAGCTGTGATTTTGGGTTATGGGAATATTACACAGTCCTACTATCAAGATATTAGGAAAAAAGCGCGTAGCCTTGAACACAATAATAACCAAGTTCTTGCTCGTCTAGGGTACAATGTTTCAAGTGCAGATGAGTCAAGTGAAGAGAAAGCAGCAACAGATATCTTACCAACTATTTCTTCTTCAACAAGAGGTCATTCATCTTCTGCAAGCTCAAGAAAGATTACCAGTGCACAAATCAAGCAGGCACGAAAAGAAATTGCCAGTCAAGGAATTGATATTAAAGCATTCAGTGATGCGGATGTCAAAGAAGTGATTGAACATGCATACGAGCAGAATATGTCAGTCAGCGAGGTTGCACGCGAGTTTAAATAAGTGTCTAGAGAATGAGCAGCCAATGGGTGCCATAAGTCGGTAAAATTTGACTTGTGAAACACGTTTATTCGTAATAAATAAGGGGGTCTGGGCTAAAAGTTAACTTTTAGCCTAGACCCCCCTGTGCGCTGCGGGCTGTTACTGACAGAGAAACTGGATTGTAAATCTGATTTTTGGGAATAAGTAGAGAGGTTGATCAAAATTTAGCTTTTGTCTTGCCCACCTTTTCGATTTCAATAATTGAACTAGCTTATTCAGTTAAGTCGCGATTGAAGTATACGAGGGTACGCGTTGAAGTGGTCAACTCAATCTTTGTTAAACCAGCATTGTGCGGTTCGTTCAATGAACTTAGGTTATTAATTTCCAAAATAGCATTCAGCAGTAATTTAATTGTGAATCCATGGCTTGCGACCAAGATATCCTGTGTTGGATAATTTAGTGCAAGTTCATTAAGAAAATCGTCTAATTTTGCGGTGACTGATGCGAAATCATCACCATGAGAAACTTTTTCAGAATCTGGCAGCAGGTTCTTTTTTTCATCGAAAAATTCAGCAAAAAGGCGATGAATATCTACAACTTTTTGACCATCCCAATCACCATAATCGAATTCTTTTAGACGCTCATCAAAAATAGTTGTAGCTTCTGGCGCGATGAGTGCGGCGGTTTGGGCCGCACGCAACAAAGGGCTTGCAAAAACTAGGTCAAAATGCAGCGATTTCTTTTCAAAAGCGTCATGGACATTTTTTGCCTGAATTTGTCCTTTTTCAGATAAGGGAGTATTAATCAAGCTTCCTTGAAGGATGCCTGCAGCGTTTGCTTTGCTTTGACCGTGACGCACGATATAAAGAGTTGTCATTATGTACCTCCAGAGAGAATTAAGATTTTTAATTTACAGAAACAAAAGAATTGAACTTCAAGTATTTATAGTGGAAGCGCATATGTGAGAATTCAAAAGGCGTCCCATCATCAAGAAAGAATATTCCTTCCATAATGCCAGTGGGCTCAGTAGGTAATAACCCTAGTAATTCTTGATCGTTTTTAGTCGATGGTTCGGCAAAAACAGAAAGGAACGATTTAGTAACTGACTGATGATGGTTTTTTTGTAGGTAATTAAAGATTGAACTTTCAATCGTCGATTTGGTTAATTCAGGGACTATTCTAATTGGAATATAGCCCGTTTCAATCATAAAAGGCTGGTCTTCGAACAAGCGCAGACGAACGATTTTGTATACAAAATCATCATGTGATAAGAATAAATCACGACGCAGTTCATGATTAGGCTTGATGACTTCAAAGGAAAGAACCTTGATTTTTGGCCGCTGCCCGTTCATCTTAAAGTTATCAGTGACACCTAAGTTGGAGCCTTCTTCATAATTAAAGACAGATTCATTTTTTAGATACAATGGATTGATAAAGGTGCCCGCGCCACGTTTGCGGAAGATAATGCCATCATTGGCCATGCGATTAAGTGCACGTTTGATGGAACTGCGGCTCACATTATACTGCTCACTGAGAGAGCGTTCATCTGGCAGGCGCAAATCGGGGAAATTACCTGCAAATATTTTCTTTTTTAAATCAGTAATTAATTGCTTATATACTAGTTCTGACATAGGATTGCCCCTTCTTAAGTTCTAAATAATAGTTAAGCACAAGTTAATAAAAACAACAAGTCTAGAAGAAAGGGAGTGCGCTATAAGTCGGGAAAATTTGAGTACCAATTAGAAATTCCGAACATAGTTAAGAACTTTGCTATGAGTAATTCTAAGTTAGACGGAGAATTTTGACTTATGAAACACGTTTACCCGGAATAAATAGAGAGATGGGATCAAATTTAGCTTTTGACTCAGCCTTCGATAAAAGATTACATTTTGGTATTAATTAACAAATTGGGAGATAATACTGGTAAAATGATTGAGAGAGACAGATAGTCTTCCAAATACAAATGAAACAAAAGAGAGTGTGACATAAGTCGGGAAAATTTGAGCACTAACTAAAATTACGAGCATAGCATGTTGTTTGCTATGAGTAATTTGAAGTTAGGCGGAGAATTTTGACGTGTGGAACACGTTTAATCGTAATAAATAGAGAAGCAGGTCAGAATTTATTTGACCCAGCTACTCCTCAAGGAGGAACAAACATGGCAATTTTAGTTTTAGGCGGTGCTGGGTACATAGGATCGCATACAGTAGATCGCTTGGTTGAACAAGGGATAGAGACTGTTGTTGTAGATAGTCTTGTCACAGGACATCGAGCAGCTGTTAACGACAAGGCAAAATTTTACCAAGGAGATATTGCAGATCGTGACTTTATGCGCAAGGTTTTCAAGGAAAATCCAGCGATTGATGCAGTCATTCATTTTGCAGCTTTCTCGATAGTTCCGGAGTCTATGAAGAATCCACTTAAATATTTTGATAACAATACCTCGGGAATGATAAAATTATTAGAAGTTATGGTCGAAGCAGATGTGAAGAAAATTGTCTTTTCTTCAACTGCTGCAACATATGGAACACCAGAGAGAACGCCGATTAAGGAAACTGATCTGCAAAAGCCAATCAATCCTTATGGAGAAAGTAAATTGGCAATGGAAAAAATTATGCATTGGACAGATCTTGCTAATGGCATAAAATTTGTTGCGCTTCGTTACTTCAATGTTGCTGGTGCGAAGCCGGATGGTAGTATTGGAGAAGATCACAATCCAGAAACCCATTTGTTGCCCATTGTGTTGCAAGTGGCGGCAGGAACACGTGAAAAATTACAAATTTTTGGAGATGATTACAATACTCCAGATGGTACTAATGTACGTGATTATGTACATCCGTTTGATTTAGCAGATGCTCATATTTTAGCGGTTGAATACCTGACAAAGGGTAATGATAGTACAGCCTTCAACCTAGGATCTTCAACAGGGTTTTCTAACATGGAAATTTTGAAGGCAGCACGCGATGTTACTAAAAAGGAAATTCCAACAGAAATCGCAGCAAGACGCGGCGGTGATCCTGATACGCTGATTGCAGCATCAGATAAGGCACGAAAAGTCTTGGGCTGGAAACCACAATTTGATGATATCCACAAAATTATTGAGACTGCATGGAAGTGGCATCTGACACATCCAAATGGTTATAATGATAAGTAGAAAGATACCAAAAAGGTAGCGCTACTCAGATTCTATATGTGCTGACTCCAAAAATTAGGGTAAAACCTAATCTAGGGTGTCACTACAATAGCTGAATAGCGCTACTTTTTTTGTTTGGGTTAAAACCAATCATTTATATGAAATTAATATCAGAAACTAAAGAGCTTCAACTAGGTCAGCAGCATCATCAGATGATAATGGAAGATAATCTAAACCGATAACCTTTTCATCTAGAATCAACTTGAAGTTCCCATCCAATTCGGTAATTAGTGAATGCAGATTGTTAAGCTGTTCTGATTCAAAGCGATTAAATGAAAAGTTGCGCTTGTTTTTCATGGTATTTTCAAGCTTTTTGCAGAAAACAACATCCAAGAAATATCCGTTCTCTTGATTGGATAAGCGCCATTCAGTATCCTTTTCAACACGTGCTTCCGTTTTCTCTATTGCTGTATTATTCATAATGAATCCTCCTTGTAGATTCCATTCAACCTAAAAACGATAACTATAAGATAGCATTAAAAAAATATTTTTACAACAAAAAAACTCAAATAATTACAAATTGGTATTGTTAATTAAATATGAACACTTGTAAGTATAATCAAGGGTTTTCAAGCGAGCTTGAGTGTTTGCTGAAAATTGGTATTTGTTATAATATGGGGGTGTGTTTCAGATAATTCGTTTCAAATGGCTATGCTTGCGAAAGAAATGGATTTACAGGAGGGATTTTGATATGTCATATGTTGAGAAATTGGTCCATGAGAAATTTCCGACTAAACAGGCAATAATAACAGAAATAACAAATTTAGAAGCAATTTTGAATCTGCCAAAAGCCACAGAACATTATGTCAGCGACTTACATGGTGAATTCAATGCATTTGACCATACTCTGAGAAACGGGTCGGGCAATGTTAAACAAAAGATTGTGGAGAACTTTGCGGGTAGACTGACACCCAAGAACATCCAGGACTTCGCTACCCTAATCTATTATCCTGAAGATGAACTAATATTTCAAAAAAGTGAATTACCAGATCAAGAAGCATTGGAGCAATGGTACCTTAATACAATCTCAAATTTGATTGAATTGCTGAAGGTAACCGCAACAAAATATACAAGATCAAAAGTCAGAAAGGCATTAAATCCTGATTTTGCGTATATTACAGAAGAACTACTCTACAATGACCAGCAAGAACACGACAAGAAGAATTATTATAATAAGATTTTGCGTAATTTGGTAGAGTTGAAACAATCGGATTATTTTATTACTGCAACTTGCTATACAATTCAAAGACTGGTAGTGGATCATTTGCATGTAATCGGAGATATCTATGACCGAGGACCTGCACCTGATAAAATAATGGAGACCCTCATGAAGTATCACTCTGTTGATATTCAGTGGGGAAATCATGATGTTTTATGGCTTGGAGCTGTAGCAGGTTCGGCACTATGTATGATGAATCTTTTACGAATCTGTGCAAGGTATAATAATCTTGCAATTATTGAGGAAGCATATGGGATCAATTTACGGCATTTATCAATGTTTGCTGAAAAAAATTATGGAGATAATGTTGCATTTAGGCCCAAGACACTTGAAAATGAAGATTTTATAATGCCAGATGAGAAGCTTCAAATTACGCAGATTCATCAAGCTGTCGCAGTAATCCAATTCAAGTTGGAGGGACAATTAAAAAAGCGCAGACCTGAATTTAAGCTTGATGATTTGGTTTTACTGAATCAAATTGATTGGGATAAAAATGAAATAATGATCGATGGCGTTAGTTACAAATTAGAGAACACATGTTTTGAAACCGTTAAGCATGATGCGTCGTTCGAATTGACACAAGACGAAACAGAAGTTGTTCAGTCACTGCTTAATTCATTCATGAATGCAGCAAAATTGAGAAAGCATTTAGATTTTCTGGTCAATAAAGGGAGCATGTATAAGATCTACAATGGCAACTTGTTGTTTCACGGATGTATTCCGGTTGCAGAAGATGGGACATTTCAGGCATTTGAGTACGAGGGTAAGCATTATGCAGGACAGCAGCTACTAGATTTTTGTGAACAAAAATTAAGAAAAGCTTATCACAAACCACATAAAGGCGAGAGCATTGAAGCTGATATGATCTGGTATTTGTGGCAAGGCACACTATCACCGCTTTTTGGGAAACACTGCATGACTACATTTGCACGTTATTTTATATCTGAAGATGAGCCTAAAGTTGAACATAAGAACGCTTATTTTGAATTGCGCAAGGAAGAATGGTTCTGTGAACAATTGCTTGGAGAGTTTGGACTTAACCAAGAAAGTGGACATGTGATTAATGGACATACACCAGTAAAAAAAGAGCAGGAACCAATTTTAGCAAACAAGAAAATGATTGTAATCGATGGCGGATATTCGAAGGCCTATCAACCTATTACGGGAATCGGAGGGTATACGCTGCTATATAATTCTTATGGTTTACAACTAGTGACGCATCACCCATTTACATCCAAAAATGATGCTGTGAAGAATGGACGTGACATTATATCAACTAGAAAGATTGTGAATCAAGAACTTGAAAGACAAACGGTGGCTGATACGGATATTGGAAGAGAAATCAAAAAAAGTCTAGGCATGTTACGTGAAATATTGAGTAAATATGATAATTGAATTATAGATTTTTGAATGAATTTAGAAGTACCACCCTAGATTGTTTCTCCATGAACAAGTGTAGAGATAGCGCAGTTTTTCTGTGGTTTATCAAATGAATTTGAGCATCAAATATAGAAAAAAAGAATATATTTGTCTGTAACAGTAAAAAACCAAACAAAAAGGGTGTTGTCATTGCTTCTTTTTAGGTACAATGAAACCAAGGAAGACTAACAAGTTTAGGAGTGGTTTTTTGGGAATATGGGAGAAGTTTGTTGCTAATGTACAATTACGGCGAACAATTGTGTTGCTGTTTACAATTTTTGTTTTGTATGAAATGCGTGAATTATTAAGTTTGATACTGTTAACATTTATTTTTACTTTTCTGGTAATCAGCTTAACTAATTTCATCAGAAAGCATCTGAAAATACCTGCGACATTAATTGTTTCGATCGTGTATCTATTAATAATCGGGTCCTTATACCTCGGAGTAACAATCTATTTGCCTAAGCTTTTCTATCAGACAGAGTCAATGGTCAAGTATGTAATGAATTTTTATCAAAAGCCATCTTTTGATGGAAACGAAATCTTACGCTATATTAATAGCTATATAAGTACGTCAACTATTGTTTCACAGATGAAGAATGGTGTGGCACTTCTTTTCAAGTATGTGACAAGTATTGGATCAATGGGTGTGACTTTCTTATTGTCACTATTTCTAAGCTTCTTTTTCACGATTGAAAAAAAGAGAATGTTTAGTTTTTCGCGAAGCTTTTTGAAAGGACCCTATGATTGGTTTTTTCAAGATATCTATTTTTTTGCTGAGAAATTCGTCAATACTTTTGGAATTGTGATTGAAACACAGTTTATCATTGCGATTGTGAATACAACGCTGACGACAATTTGTCTTGCAATAATGCAGATGCCACAGCTATTTAGTTTGTCCTTATTAATCTTTTTGATGAGCCTGATTCCCGTGGCGGGGGTTATCATTTCAGCAATCCCAATGTGTATTATTGGTTATTCAGTTGGGGGACTTAACTATGTCTTCTATATTGCTATCATGTTATTGGTAGTGCATTCACTAGAATCCTATGTGCTTAATCCCAAGTTGATGTCAAATAAGACAGAACTTCCTATTTTTTATACCTTTGTAGTGTTATTTGTTGCAGAGAAGTTTTTCGGAATGTGGGGCTTAATCGTTGGAATCCCAATTTTTACCTTCTTGTTGGATATTTTAGGAGTAAAACCTATTAAGAGAAAAAAGGCCTCACTAGGGAAAATCAAAGATAAATTGAGTCATAAGGAGTAAATAGATAATGAAAGTTGCAGATTTTGTAGAAAAATATGCGGTTGAACGCAAACATACTGATTCGGTCAAATGGGACGGGATGAAGGCTGGCTTTGGGTCAAATGATCTTCTTCCAATGTGGGTCGCTGATACTGAATTCAAGGCCCCAGAAGCAGTGATGTATGCTTTGAAAAAAAGAATTGAACATGGTGCTTATGGATATTCGCTGACACCCGACAGTTATTACGAAGCCTATTTTAAGTGGCAGCAAGAACGATATGGAACAGAATTACATAAGGAATGGATTCGTTTCGGAGCAGGGGTTGTTCAGTCAATCAGTGCATTAGTCAATGTCTTAACGTTACAAGATGATGCAATAATGGTACTGCAGCCGGTGTATCATCCCTTTATGCATGTGATTGAAGATAATGAGCGCAAGTTGATTGTCTCAAATCTAAAAGATAACAATGGTCACTATGAGATGGACTTTGAAGACATCCGTACTAAGATTCAAACTGAACATGTTAAGCTATTGATTAATTGTTCACCGCACAATCCTGTTGGAAGAGTGTGGACAGCGGCTGAACTTGAAAAACTGTTTGAGATTTGCCGCGAGGAGAAAGTGTTGGTAATCTCTGATGAAATTCATCATGATTTGATTGTGGGGGACAATAAGTTTGTTTCAGCTATCGCGATTAAAGACGGATTTTACCGTGATAATATCGTAATGCTTGATGCTGCATCTAAAACCTTTAACTTGGCTGCGCTTCAGAATAGTCATGTGGTAATCGCAAATCCGCAAATTCGTGAACGTTATGATGAGTATGTTAAGAAGCTGTGTCTGCCAAGCGGTAATTTAATCGGTAAGGTAGCTGCTGAAGCTGCTTACCGAGACGGCGCAGACTGGTTAGACGGGATGCTTGGATTAATTAAATATAATTTTAATTATCTCAAGAGCCAGTTCGCTGAGAATGTACCTGAAGTTAAGGTTACCGAACTTGAAGGAACCTACTTGTCGTGGGTCGATATGCGCAAAATGGTATCCGCTGATAAGTTGCATCATTTAATACAACATGAAGCAAGGCTTGCAGTTGATTATGGTGAGATTTTTGGAACAGCAGGTGAAGGCTTCATCAGACTGAATCTTGCAACAACGCCTGAGAATGTTGAAAAAGCTGTGAATGCCATAGTGAAAGCTTTGAAAAACTAAGAATTTTTTTCACAATTTGTAACTTGTTTGGACTATGAATTTTCAAGTTTTCAGTGTAAAATGTGAATTGTAAACAAATCATATAATGAAAGAGGTTTTTGCTAGTTATGACAAAATTAGTTTTTATCCGTCACGGACAAAGTGAATGGAACTTGAAGAACCTTTTCACCGGTTGGGTTGATGTTAACTTAAGTGAACAAGGTGAAAAAGAAGCTAAGGAAGCTGGACGTAAGTTAAAAGAAGCAGGAATCGAATTTGATCAAGCTTATACATCTGTATTGACTCGTGCTATCAAAACATTGCATTTTGCTTTGGAGGAATCAGGACAATTATGGATTCCAGAAACAAAAACATGGCGCTTAAATGAACGTCATTATGGTGCATTACAAGGCCAAAATAAGGCAGAAGCTGCTGAAAAATTTGGTGAAGATCAAGTGCATATCTGGCGTCGTTCTTACGATGTCCTTCCTCCACTCTTGAGTGCTGATGATGAAGGTTCTGCAGCACAAGATCGTCGTTATGCAGATCTTGATCCACGTGCTATCCCTGGTGGTGAAAACTTAAAGGTTACTTTGGAACGTGTCATCCCATTCTGGGAAGACGAAATTGCTCCTAAGTTGCTTGAAGGCAAGAACGTCATCATCGCAGCACATGGTAACTCATTACGTGCCCTTACAAAATACATTGAAGACATCTCAGATGCAGACATCATGGGTGTTGAAATGGCAACAGGTCAACCAGTTGTTTATGACTTGGATGAAAAGTTGAACATTGTAAGTAAAGAAAAACTTTAATAACAATCGATAATAAATATTAAAAGCCATGGCTTCCCTCAAAGGGGCCATGGCTTTTTGCGTACTGATTTTTATTGGGAAGGCTCAGTGAATGTTGTTACTTTTTGTTACGTTAGATTGCTTTAAGTTGGCAATAACTGACAAGAAACGAAATATACCCTGATAACCCGAACAGCCCAAAGAAATTTTACATAACAGTAATAAAAGAGAGAGAAAATGACGTATTTAATCTTATTTATTTAATTAAGTTACGGTCTATATTCTTTATTCTAACCTTTCTCAGGGCTTTGTCAGGCCAAAATAATTTTTGAGTAACCAATCTGATTTGTAGAATAGTTCATCAACCCTAGTATCAAATATCTTAGTTAATTTGAAAGCGAGTTCTAAGGAAGGTGAATATTTTTGCTTTTCAATAGCATTAATCGTCTGTCTAGAAACATTACAGGCCTCTGCTAACTTTTGTCGAGACCATCTTCTTAGTACTCGTTGCTCGTATATATTGTTCTTCAAAATTATGAATACTTCCTTTTATTGATGGAATAGCTAATCATATAAAGGATTAGACTTAACCCAATATAAAAGATTGGATCCCATCTAGAATAATTAGACAACTCAGAATCAAAGAGATTACCTAAAGCAGAAAATGTAATTGATTTAGTTCTAATTAAAAACTCCAATTCTTCAACCTTTTTCTGGCTGATTGTTTTTTTACCTACAAAGAAGGAAAGTATTCCTATTACTAAAATTCCTAATAGTGCAAATAATGTTTAATTTTTAATATTTTAATCTGTTCGGATATTAGCTAACTGTTTCCGAAATCTTATTTAGCAAAGATTCTAAGCTTTCATGAAATATCACAAGTCATCAAGAAACGTTCCATAATATTTATTCTAACGTTAATTTTACTAGTTGCAGCAGTTGTTCACACTGCAAGGCTTATCGTAATTGGAAAGCAGATACTATCTTGAAAAACATAATTTTAGAAAACCGTTTAAAGGTTGTGCGAGCAGAAAAAAACCTATTCTTTGAAGAGGGCACAGTAACAATAAGTCAGGTTTGGAGGCGCCTCGAAAAAAAATTGGGGAAACAAAGACTGTTAATGATCATAGAACAATTCCTTTGCCACCAGAGTATTAGGAAGAATAAAAGTTTTTTTGGAAGTAGTAAAGTTACTGGTTCGATGGGCTCAAATAAAGATAGACTTATTTTTCAAATGTATTCTAGCCCTCCCACAATTAATCCAGCTTTCAAAATTCTTCAGAACAAACTAGATATTCAAGTCATGAAGTAGCAACTACCTGTTACTTGGGTCTTGTTCCAGATGCGGCATTTAATTGAATAAAAAGTTGGCTTTATTATCCGAGTATGAGCATTTGCCCAATATAATGGATGAGTTATATGATATAGAGGTCGCAAAATTTAATATATTGCTTTTTATCTATGGGTCGAATTTATATGACATCATGAAATAATTGACGATTATTTCCGATATTAATTGATTTTCTTTTTTTATCAACTTGATAGTTTGATAACAGTATTGTTTTGATTGAAGTTTTTCTGTTAAGCCAATGTAAAAGGTGCCACAGTTTAAAATACGGATCAGTTTACCTTCTTCAACAGAATCACATACTAGGTTAATTTGCATTGGATATACTTTTTGAAATCAAAACTATATATTTTATCTGTTGAAAATAATTTCATTATGTATTGGTTCTAGCATACGATTAATAGTCCTTATTATGAATTATTTTCCTAGAATTCAAAGTATTGGTAAAAAATAAAAAATCCTCTTTGTTGATGGTAGATATTGACATGTTTAACTGTAACGTTATCCGTATGATAAACATTTGCTAATGTCTTTAAAACCCAATATTTGTTCATTTTTTGATATATATTTTTTTGCTTGCTTGACGTTAAGGTAATATTCTCTGTTGTAGCGCCTAGTGTACATAATTTGTAGAACTTAAAGATATATAGAATCTGGAAGTATAGATAGTTATTTAATATAGACAGCAAATAGTAGAAAGTATAAGAAACAGAAGGTAATATAAAGAATTAATTTTTGACAAAAAAATAGCAAAGATTCTTTTTTATAATTAGCCCTCTTTTCAAAAGACTATACTTTTGAAAAGATAGATATTGACATTTAAAAAAAGGAGAGATATAATTCATTTATTCCTAGGAATTGGAAGCGGTTAATTAAAGTATAAGGGGATGAATAAGGTTGCCTAAAAAGCGAAAAATGCCAACAAATTTTTTCTGGGGGAATTCGATTTCTAGCATGCAAACTGAAGGGGCCTGGAATATAGATGGTAAGGGCAAATCTGTTTATGATATTCAGGAAGCGACTGATAGTACGAGCGATTGGAAAGTTGCAATTGATGAATATCATCGGTACAAAGAGGATTTAGATTTAATGAAAGAGATGCATTTTAATATGTATCGAATTCAGGTATCTTGGTCAAGATGTAATCCAACAGGTGATGGTGCATTCAATGATGCGGGTTTTGCATTTTACGATAAGTTAGTTGATGGAATGCTAGAAAGAGGAATTACACCGATGATTTGTTTGTATCACTTTGATATGCCATTAGCTTTAGCGAGAAAAGAGAATGGATTCATATCGAGGAAGGTTATGGCTGCTTTTGTAAGATTTGCAGAAAAAGTAATAGAACATTTTGCGGATAGAGTCAAGTATTGGATAACTTTTAATGAGCATAATTTATACTTTCAAAAAGAAGTTTTTCGTATTTCTGGATATTTGAAAGGTAAGAAAACAGTTTCAGAAATGTATAAAATTTTTCACCACACAATATTAGCGCATGCGAGGATTGATGAATATATTCATAAAAATTATCCGAATTTGTTATTGGGTGGAATGTTAGCGTATACAGAAACTTATCCAGCGACATCTAAACCGAGTGATGTTTTTGCAGCAAGAAAAATTCAAGAGTTTTCGAACAACAATTTATACGATGCCTTTGCGGAAGGACATTATTCTAATGAAGTCTTGCATTTTATCGAACAAAATGAAATTGATAGTGATTTTCAAACAGAAGATAAGGAAATTATTTCAAAGATGCATGCAGATTTTTTAGCTTTTAGCTATTATCGAACAGATGTGATTAATGCTGATAAGATTCCGCAGGATGCAGTACCTAACGAATTTTTGAGCTATGGTGGAGAAGCGAATCGATTCTTAGTGACAAACGAATGGGATTGGGCTATTGACCCACTAGGATTTAGAAATACGATTACAAAAATTTATAATCGCTACCATCTTCCTGTTTTCCCAATCGAAAATGGAATCGGATTACGAGAACATTGGGATGGGAAAAATATGATAGAAGATAATCAGCGAATCAAATATCATCAAGATCATATTAGTGCTATGAAAGATGCAATGTTTATTGATGGAGCTGAGGTTATGGGTTATCTGGGTTGGGGATTAATTGATATTCCAAGTTCACATGGGGATATCGAAAAGAGATATGGTGTAGTTTATGTAGATAGGTCAAATCATGATTTGAAAGAATTAAGACGTGTGCCTAAAAAATCATTTTATTGGTTTAAATCAATTCTTGAAAAAAATGGAGATGAATTATAATGGCAGAAAATAAATTTGGAAATTTTATAAATAAAAAGATGTTACCACCAATAATGAAATTCGTTAATACAAAACCGATTACAGCTTTAAAAGATGGTATGGTGTATGCTTTACCATTTATCATTATTGGGTCAATTTTTCTGATCTTATCTAATGTTCCAATTACTTCAGTGTCAGATGCTTTAAAAGCATCTGGCTGGTCAGCCTTCTTTACACAGGCATATACGACATCTTTTGGATTTATTTCAATTTGGGCAGCAGTCGGTATTGCATATGTTTATGTTAGAAATGAGGGATATGAAGCTCTTCCAGCGGGATTAACATCATTATCATCGTTTCTTTTATTGCAATTTTTACAGGTTAATAATCCTCTTACAAGTGCAATGGGCAAATCTGGTGCAGGGATTACAGATGCAGCTGGAAAGGTTATTTATACGGGATCTCAATTAAGTTCTCATATTGATAAGTTACCACATGCTATTCAAACATATTTAACATCACCAGTTACAGGTGTAATTAATACAACTTGGCTTGGTGGTCAAGGAATGATTGCCGCAATAATTATTGGTATTTTGGTGGGATGGTCATACTCTGCAATGATGCGTGCAGGTTGGAAAATTACTCTACCAGAACAGGTTCCAGCAAATGTTGCTAACCAGTTTACAGCAATGATTCCAGCAGGTATCATCCTCATTACCTCAATGCTTCTATATGCGTTCTTTAAGGGTGTAATGAACACAGATATTTTGCAGTTGATTTACAAAATGTTACAAGCGCCACTTCAAGGCTTGTCAGATTCACTTGGCGGAGCATTAATAATTGCTTTCTTAGTACCCTTCTTCTGGTTCTTTGGTGTTCATGGAGGATTAATTATGGGTGCAATTACAAGTGGTCTATTAATCCCTAATACATTTGATAATGCAAATCTATATCAGCATAATGAACTTTCATTAGCAAATGGGGCGCATATTGTTACAAATGAATTTTATAATAACTTTATTAATTTAACTGGTTCGGGCATCACAATTGGTCTGGTAGTGTTCACTCTATATGCTGCTAAATCGGTTCAATTAAAATCAATTGGTAAAATTGAGTTTATACCAGCGCTATTCAATATAAATGAGCCGTTTTTATTTGGATTACCACTTGTCATGAATCCTTTCTTAGCAATTCCATTCTTTTTGACACCTGTAATTGTTGCTTTAACAACATATCTGGTAATATATTTTGGAATTGTTCCTCCACTGAATGGGGTTGCAGCTCCTTGGACAACGCCACCAATTATTTCAGGTTTCTTAATAGGTGGGTGGAAAATGGCAGTTTGGCAAGCAGTCGTGCTTGTAATGTCTACTGGTATTTACTTCCCATTTGCAAAGAAATATGATAACTATTTGTTAGCACAAGAACAGGAAAAAGCGGCTAAAGGTGAATAAAAATTAATTTTAATTAAAAGGATGGGTGATTAGAATGGCAGAAAAAATAATTATGCTTGCGTGTTCAGCAGGAATGTCTACATCATTACTAGTATCAAAAATGCAAAATGCAGCAAAAAAGAACGGTAAAAACTATGAAATATTTGCAAAATCAACAGCAGATATTGATCAAACATTCAAGGTGAACAAACCTGATGTTCTTTTATTGGGACCACAAGTAGCCTATATGAAAGATATTGTTCAAAAGAAAGCTGATGAAGCCAAAGTTCCAATGGATGTTATCAAAATGGCTGACTATGGAATGATGAATGGGGCAAATGTTTTGAAATTTGCTGAAGAATTGATGACGAGGTAGATTAAATGAACTCAGATAATATGGAAGTAATCATGGGATTAATTATGGAAGGAGGCAATGCTAAAGGGTTTGCGGTACAAGCCATTAGAGCTGCAAAGGAATATGATTTTGCAATGGCTAAAGATTTTCTAGCTAAGTCGAATGAATCTTTAAGCAAAGCACATAATGTGCAAACAGATATGTTAACTAAAGAAGCACAAGGGCAACATACTGAAGTTAATTTGTATATGGTTCATGCACAGGATCATTTGATGACCGCAATTACCTTTAAGGATTTAGCGCAAGAAATAGTTGAACTTTATGAAAAATTAGATAACCAAAACAGATAGTTTCAAAAAAGGGATGAAGACTCAGTTTGAAATGTGATATTCATTCCTTTTTGATATCAGAATAATTTAAGAGATGAGGAGAAATTTAAGATGAGTATACTAAAAGATGGTTTTTTATGGGGCGGAGCAGTTGCTGCACATCAATTTGAGGGTGGTTGGCAAGAAGGAGGCAAGGGGATTTCTGTAGCTGATGTTATGACTGCGGGATCTGCAACGGAAAATCGAACAATTACGGAGGGGGTAATTAAAGGTAAAAATTATCCTAATCATGATGCAATCGATTTTTATCATAACTATAAGGAAGATATTGGACTGTTTGCTAAAATGGGATTTAAATGTTTTAGAACATCCATTGCATGGACACGAATTTTTCCACAAGGAGATGAAAAAGAACCTAATGAGGAGGGATTAAAGTTTTATGATAACCTTTTTGATGAATGTCTAAAATATAATATTCAACCCATTGTAACATTATCTCACTTTGAATTACCCTATTACTTAATAGAAACATATGGTGGTTGGCGTAATCGTAAGCTTATTGATTTTTTTGTAAGGTTTGCCGACGTTTGTTTTGAACGTTACCAAGGTAAAGTTAAGTATTGGATGACGTTTAACGAAATTAATAATCAAACTGGCTATAATAATGAATTTTGCTTATTTACTAATTCTGGAATTAAAGTTAAATTTGGAGAAGATTCTGAACGAGAAATGTATCAAGCCGCTCATTATGAATTAGTAGCTAGCGCAATAGCAGTTGAACATGCACATAAAATCAATAAAGAGTTGCAAGTTGGATGTATGATTGCGATGGTACCGCTATATCCACTTGATTCTAAACCAGCTAATATTATGATGGCAGAAAAGGCAATGCAAAAAAGATATTGGTTTGCCGATGTTCATGTTCATGGAAAATATCCAACATTTATGAAATCTTTTTTAACAAAAAAAGGATTCATTCAAGATATTACACATGAGGACTTAGTTAATTTAAAAAAAGGAACAGTGGACTATTTAGGATTTAGTTATTATATGTCCAAGACAGTAAAAGCAAGTAAAGATAATCCTGAATATAACTACGATGATATTTCAAATGATATTCAAAATCCTTTTTTGAAAGCATCTGAATGGGGTTGGTCAGTTGATCCTGAAGGATTACGCTATGGAATGAATTGGTTTAATGATCGGTTCCATTTACCACAATTCATTGTGGAGAATGGTTTTGGTTCAAGAGATGTGCTTGAGAATGGGAAAATACATGATGATTATCGTATTGATTACTTGAAGCAACATATTATTGAAATGAAGAAAGCAGTAGATGAAGATGGCATTGATTTAATAGGATACACACCATGGGCAGCAATTGATGTTGTGTCAGCTGGGACTGGACAAATGGAAAAACGTTATGGATTTATATACGTTGACAAAGATGATCAGGGTGTGGGAAGCTTGAGTAGACTACCAAAGGATTCTTTTTATTGGTATCAAAAAGTTATTAGAAGTAACGGACAAAAATTGGACTAAATAATTGTGTTTTGCAATTTATTTGTGAGTAACATGGTATTATCATAATGAAGCTGAAATGGTTGGTGATTTTTATCAAACACAGGTTTAAAATTGAGTAGACAGGAATGATCTTTATTATGGCAACAAAAGCAAAATATCTATTGATTGAGGAAGAAATCAGAAAAAGGATTTTAAATGGAATTTACCCTGCACGTGAATTAATGCCAGATCAAAATACGCTTGCTCAGGAGTTCAATGTTAGTAGAATGACGATTAAGAAAGCCTTAGATAGGCTTGCAAGTTTAGGGCTAATTTATAAGCAATCAGGATTGGGGACACTTGTTTTAGGTAATATCCCAATAAAGGCTGCGGAAGATTCACCTGCTAACGCATTTGATGGTCTAACAGAACAACAAGGTGCAGAAAAAATTCAGAGTAAGATTATTGTTTTTGATGTGAAATTTCCCTCTGAAGATATCCAAAAAAAATTAGATATTCAAAAAGACTGCCCTGTTTACGAAATTGTGCGGTTACGCATACTAGAGGGAGACCCATTAATATTGGAGCATACCTATATGCCAGTGGAGTTGGTTCCCGGATTAAATGAGAAAATTTTGGAATCTTCTGTATATGAATATCTTCATCAAAATTTAAAACTAAAATTTGGTGGAGCATACCGTAAAATTAGAGCTGGAGTTCCTGATAAGTTTGATAAAAAATATTTAAATGCTCGCGATACAGATCCAATGCTAGAACTTGAAGAGATTATCTGGTTGAATAATGGTAAAAATATAGAATATTCTGCAAGTCGTAATCGTTATGATAAGAGAAGTTATACAGTTATTGATGTGAACGATTTTTAAGAAGATGAGGTGGATCAAAAAGCTGAATTTTACGCTAGGCCCTATATAAATATGGTTCATAAAAAAATTCTGGCTATTTGTCAAGCATCTTAAAGTAAGAGGTAAGATCATCAATAACGGAGGCATCAAATTTCGAGTGTCAAATTCTGCTGATGCATAAATAATTTTATGCGGAACCTAGAAGTTATACTGCTTCGGGTTCTTTTTTTACTTGATTTTATGTGCATTTGATTAAATTTGATGTGGAAAATTAAGTGATAATAGTTTCTGAGAACAAAGGCAATCATTTGAGTCTTGCAATGGGGCTTGTATGTAAATAGTAAAGCATATACAGGTGCGTTTGATGGTGTCTATGATTTGCAGCAGTCAAGGAATTTGAGGAAACAATGGCGTTAGATTCTACAGATGGAACCAGTGCAGGTGTAGATATCTTTATGAGTTTATTGA
>NZ_JBDNTS010000015.1:0-68272 GCF_047719775.1 Liquorilactobacillus sp. | reverse complement strand
ATTAATTATATTCCTAATTCCCATTCTAATGTTAAACAAGAAAAAATTTGTATTTTTTATCGGTAAATATTTTATTTTCATATTATTTTTAAAAACCCAAACATTGATTAAAATTTCTGCTAAATAGCCAAATACTCTAGCTTCCTGGGTATCATACCCACTTATATCTATTTTCTTTTCAGATTCAAACAAAATATCAAAAAGCCATGTACAATAATTATTAAAATTTATCTTTTTCATTACAAACATATTATAGTAACTAGACGAATTTTTTCCCAAAACATAATCAAACGTTTCTACATATTCAGGATATTTGTCAAGCAAAATATCTCGAATAATTATTAGATCTTTCCTGAATCCATTTCCATTTTTGTAGTAATTCTCACATACTGTTTTTTTCCAATAAAGTTTTTTTGGCAAAATTATATCATATTTCTTTAAAAAAACATTTATTTCTTTATTAGATAAAGTATTCCCATTCCTACCTTTAAAAAATCTACGATAATGGTTTAATCCAAAAATATCAAAATTATCGTTTTGATTTTTCCATACCCAATAAAGTGCAGTTAATTCACAATAATTTCTATTTTTGTTTGCTATATTTTCTCCTATATCATCTTGCCAGTAACTTTTTTCCTTACAAATATTTTTACCAACTAAAATTGGTTTGTACGGAATATGGTCTTCAATTTTCCCATTTTTATGTGATACTACTATTATAAGATTGCTGTTATTCATTTTTATTACCTTCGCTTATGCTTAATAGTTTGCTGACTAAATCATCTACATCCTGACCAGAATTAATCTTTTTGTACAAAAGATTAACAATTTCTTTGTTGTAAACATCAATACTTGAAAGATCAACTTGCTCTAGCTTTGCTATAATATCTTGACTAAATCTCATTCTCACAACTTTAGCTGGTATTCCAGCGACAACTGCATATGGAGGAACAGACTTGGTAACAACTGCACCAGCAGCAACTACACTCTCTCTCCCAATAGTCACACCTGAAAGAACGATACAACTTGTTGCAATCCAAGCACCATCTTCAATTATTATCTTTCCTTTAGAAAATGCTTCAACCTCATTAAAAATCATTTTCTTCAATGGATACGTTGTAAAAGTATCCATATGATGATTTCCTCCTAAAATAAATTGTACATTATTTGCTATACTAACAAATTTTCCAATTTCTAACATTTCTCCTTTCACACCATAGTCCTGTACATCTAGTGGTCCGTATGTTTTTTCTCCAACTTTCACTTTGCTTATATCAAATATTGACACAGGCCAAGTATTATTATGCTGGTTCTTAATACGCCATCTAATTCTAATAATTAATCTATTAATAAATTTAAGCATCTCTATACTTCTCCTTCCTGATATAAAATCAATATTTATTACTAAACATTTTCAATTTTTTCTTGATTTTAGTGAAAGATTTAATTTCATTTGATACTTTAAAAATATATCTTTTTAAATATGTTGTATGATTTAGAAAAGTAGATCCACCTTCAAAATGATTTACTTGGATTAAAGGTGTGTAAATTTGTAATAAGTTACTTTTTCGTAAAGTTACAGATAATAAAATTTCTTCACCATACATAAATATGTCTTCATCAAGTCCACTGGGAAAATTACTAATGTATAATTCAGAAAATATCCAACAAGCCCCATGAGTACAACTATTTTTACTAGTACTCATCCAATTTTCTGAATTATTTAGATCTTTTCTAAAATATTTTAAAATTGGTTCAAAAATGCTTTTTAAAATTATTATCGTCATAAAAAAGTTATTGATGCTGCCTGAAGGGAAAAAAGGGCTTTGATGTTTTTTTAGTATAGGATTATATATATCTGGCCCGCAGACTGCAAATTTTTCATTACTATACAATTCTGATATTTTCTCAAAAAAATCCATTTGAGTAATTGTTGTATCGTTATTTAACAATATTATATAATCTGTGCTGCTCTTACTTAAAGCATATTGATATCCTAAATTATTACCAGCAGAAAAGCCTAGATTTTTATCCGACAATATAATATGAACTCTTTCTACCTTATCATAAGTTCTAATTAATTTTTTTTGATTATCAATTTTAGAACCATTATCAACAACTATAATTTGTATATTTTCATTTTTAAACTTTGAAAGAGAGTCAATACATCTTTTCGTGTCAATAAAATTATTATATTGTAATATTACTATGTAAAAATTCATCTCACTCCTTCTTTCTTTATGTAAAAAATAGTTAACAAGCTAGTGCTGTTCTTGACTTGCAAATAAAATACCTAAAAGTCCAAAAAGTAACATACCAACCGCTGATCTTACAGTTCCACTCCCAAAACCTGCTATGACAAAAACTAATATCAAAGATAGGCACAATGCTTTTACATTTCCATCATTTGAAAAAGACAAACATTTAATTAACATTAAAATGAAAATTCCTACCAATATAAACAATCCCAACCAACCAAACTGACCTAGAACGGAAGCAAAATAATTATCATTCAATGCTCCACCTTGGGGGCCAAGAGCGTATAAGTTCCCAAAACCATAAAATACATATACCGAAGAATAAAATTTACTAGCAGCATCTGAGCCATAGGATCCAAATCCTAGTCCAAAAGGAAAGTGTCTCTTTGCAATATCAATGGCATACTCTAAAAAAATTTTTCTGGGTGAGTAGTGGTCTTGATTTAAAAAGTAATCATTAATCTGTGACTTTCCAACTATCCATAGCATTAAAATGCTAATAGAACAAGTAGCCGGACTAAGTATTACCATATTTTTTGAATTTTTAACTAAGTATGTAAACATTATGAACAAAACTATAAAATCTAATATTTGAAACTTAGTTGTAGACAAAAGTAAAATCAGGCAAATCAATAAATAAATAGTTTTTTGCTTGTATCTAGAAATTATAATTAATGAAAAAAAGAAAATTACTAAGAAACCAAAATCACCTGCAAAAGAGTAGAAAAAATTAAAAGACTTAATCCCATATCTTTCACCTTCTGATAAACCTATGTTAAATAATTGATTAATAACAACTAGGGTTAAAAAAATAATTAATAATAATTTTGATATTTTTTCAAATTTTTCTATCATATAATGAATTGTTGATGCATTTGAAAAATGATACATAACTAAAAAGAACAAAAAGAATTTTAGAGTTTGAATACAATCTAGCGCTATAGCTGAATAACTAACAAAAAAAGGGGAAAGTAGATTTGAAAAAAAACCTATTACATAAATTAAAAATATTAACAAAGAAAATAATACTTCAAAATAATTATTTTTTTTGTTTCTTGAAAAGCTAATTAAAAACAACACTAAACTACAACATAAAATCAATTCATCTACATAACTAAATATTGATATAAAATTTGATGCTATAGAGCTTAAAATCAAAGTTAAAAAAGTTCCTGATATTAAAAAATTCTTACTTATTCTCACCATAAATAATCCTCTATAATATTTTTCTATATTTCCATTATTTTTCTCAATCTAGAATGCATTTCCTCAACAGAATATTCTTGAGCTGTCTTGAAAGCATTCTGCACAACTACCTTTCTTTCCACTTCACTCAAGTTATAAACTTCAGATATTTTTTTCTCTAGACTCAAGAAATTTCCCGTTTCAAAAACAAAACCATTCTCGCTTTCCTTAACATAGGAAGAAGGACCATATTTATCACTTGCAATAACAACTGTCCCAGTTGCCATTGCCTCAAGGCCAACTAAACCCAGGCTTTCACTTTTTCTCATTGTTGGAAAACAAAAAATATCTAAAGAATTCATGTACAAATTAACTATATTTTGAGGAACCAACTTACTTAAAATTATCTTATTTTCTAAATCTAATTCAATAATCAATTTCATCATATCTCTATACTCTAACCCATCTCCCACAATTATTGCTTTTACATTTAAATTTTTAGTTGAAAATCTACTAAACGCTTTTAAAAAAATATCCCACCCTTTATTATGTTCAATTCTGCTTATAAATCCTATATATCTATAGTTTTCGCTTAATTTTAAAGCCCTACACGCTTTGAATCTGCTTATATTCTTAAAAATGTTTAAATTTACTCCTCCAGATGGATAAACTTGTATTTCCTTATTTTTAAAATTAGTTTCAACTATCTTTTTAAAGTAATATGAGGGAACTACTACTTTAACTGAATATTTTATTATTTTCTTCGTTATCCATATATATTTTTTATCAGAATTGACTTCTGGTATCAAATCATTACCATGTAAATTTGAAATTATTTTTATATTTTTTTTAATTTTTCTTGCTATTAAAACTGAAAGACCTGTCATAGCAGGATAATGTACATAAATATAATCATAATCACCTAAAATTATGTAAAAGAAAGTAAAAAAATTCAATTCAAAATAATTTAAAATTTTTTTGAATCTAAAATTTGCTTTTTCTATTTTTATAACTTTAACTGAAATTCCCTGCTCTTCAAGTTGTTCATTGAAATTTTTAACAAAAACACCATAATTTGGATAATTCTTGGAAGGATACATGTTTGTTATGCTTAAAATTTTCACTATAATATTCTCCTTCAAAATTTTATCCTGTTTATTATTTTTTAAACTTGCTTTCATATTGATCAATAATATAATTCCAAGAGTATTCCTCATGTATGCGTAATTTTGCTTTTTTCGAAACAGAAACAAATTCTCCTGGATTTTTGACTATTTTTTCTATCAAGGCGCTTAAACTTTTATTTTCTTTTGTCCAATATAATGCCCCATTTTCCCCCACTTCACGGTTAAAACCAGCATCATAAAGCAAATTTATCTTTGTACTTGCCAATGACTCTAGGAGTGAAGGATTGGTTCCACCAACAGAATGTCCGTGTACGTAAGCCAAGGCATGTTCTCTAATAAATTTTAATAACTGTTGATCATAGACAGTTCCAACAAATTTTATACGTGGATCACTTTCAAAATTTGTTTTATTTCTCAATTTTTCATAGAATTTATTTTTTTTTACATTAGTTACAATAACTAAATCATTTTGAACATTACTATCCATGAATTCTTTTACCATAGCTTCAAAATTATTTTCTGGTACAAAACGCCCAACAATCAAGAAATAACTATTTAAATCTATATTGTATTTTTCGTACCAGTTTTTAACATTTTTATCATATTCCGATAATTGTGACTTCGTAACATCGGCACCATACGCCACAAAAGTGGTTACAGGATTAAACACTGCATACTCTTTATGAATATATTTCTCAATTGTCTTACTGTCACAAACTAATAAATCCGCATTTTTAACCATTAATCGCTCTGACAGCTTCCAGTAATCTCTGACAATCTTTGACCATTTTTCTCTTTTCCATTCATTTCCATCTGGATTAACCCATACTTTAAAACCATATTTATGAAATTTATTTATATAATAATGTAAAAATGGCCCAATTCTACAAGCTAAAATATAAACAATACCATTTTTTAAATTATTTTCTTTTATAGTCTCTAAAGACCAACTCAAAGACTTTATATCATAAAGAATTGCTTTAGCTCCTCCAATATTAGGAACAGCAATCTCCTGACAATGTGCTCCATAATAATTATAATTTTTTACGTTTTTTGTTGAAACCATACATGCTACATGATACTTAATATTTTTATCAACCTGACGTACCACAAGATTGTCCACAAAGGTCTCAAATCCACCATATTTAGCAGGAATTCCTTTAGATCCAACTATGAATATATCTTTCACAAGAACTCTCCAGTCTAAAAATTATTTTTCTGTCCCATATCTGTAATCATCAACCAAAATTTACTGTCTTTTTGTCTTAATTACCCCATAATCACTAGCTGCCGTAAACTCTAGTGTTGCTTAATTAACATATCCAGTTCCTGATACTGCTATCTTCATAAATTCTGCCTTCTCTAATATGCCCCATTCGGAACTATCATTATTTTTATTGTTTTTAAGATTAATGCCAAATCATACAATAAGCCGCTTTTTTGTATATATTGCAGATCCAATTCCACCATCTCATGGAATCCAACTTCATTTCTAGCACTCACTTGCCACAGACCAGTACAGCCTGGTACAACCAGCAAACGCTGCTTGTCGTATTCAGAATACTGCGCAACCTCATTAGGCAATGGGGGGCGTGGGCCTACAAGACTCATGTCACCCTTTAGGACATTGTATAATTGTGGTAATTCATCAAGACTCGTTCTTCTAAGTAACTTGCCAATCTTGGTAACCCGAGGATCATTATGCAGCTTGAACATCGCACCCTCAACTTCATTGAGCTGCTTCAACTCTTCAAGCTTCTTATCGGCATCCATGCACATTGAGCGGAACTTGTATATTGAGAATGATTCACCATTCTTACCCATACGCTGCTGCCTATAAATAACTGTGCCGCCCTTTTCCTCATAATGGCTCCAGCAACTGCTAGAAGCACTGGAGATAATATTACCAACCCGCAGGCACTTAACACCATATCTGTGATTCTCTTACAGAAATGGTATAGATGACGACTTCTGAGTTTCTCACGATCAAGAATCCTGCTATTACTGAAACTAATTCCTTGTAAATCATCATTCACACCTACGACTCCCCCTTCTAAAATAAGCTGTCTAACAGAAGAACAATTACATTTTAATTATACACATATTTAAGTAAATTAGAATACCCAAAAAATCATAGAAAAAATCATAAAGTCTACTAACGCTTGTGATTGAACAAAAAAATAACATATTGTAGTAATATGTTATCCGTTTATCTTGTGTTTTACATTAATCTAACAAATATCATTTGACTTACTTTTTTTCTACCTCCGTTGGTAAAAAAATTTTGGTTTAACATTAGATGATTTCCCTGCTTTTTCTCTTAATATCCTTCGCAATCTCTGCAACTAATCCCCCTGATACATCATCACCTAGAACATGCTTGAGCACAGATTCAATAATATAATGGACTCCCCAATCCAACTCATTCTTTAGCGAGCTGCATTCAGATTCCTGATCTGAATACTGTCTACAAATATTATAGACATCTGATTGTTTAATATCTTGAAATTCAACATTGACCTCATCCACTACTTCGCATTGCTTCAACATAATATTTCCAGCTATTCGCAGCTGTCGCTTAACTACTATCTTGTTAACCATTAAGTCCATCTTTAGTGGTGCACCTAAGAACTCTTTGAAGATCATCGTCATATTTCTTTTATACTCTGTAAATGCGACGCCAATCGTATTATTTACCAGCAGCCAATCAGTCGAATGCTGCGTTGCTCCAGACATTGGTACTATCACCTTTCTACCATAGACGTATGGTAGCCCCTCTTTGCTTTGTGCCATCATCCTTGTTCCCAAGAAGCTAACTGCCTGATTGTTCACAAATTGATTAATTAACTTCTTAGTCTCCTTGTTAGTTCTGACAATCCCCCTGTACTTGTCAACCAAGATTGATTTGCATTCCAGCTTTTTGTAATTAAGACAATTAAGAACAAAAAGCGTACTTTGCGGATTAATCACCGCTTTTGTATCCAACTCCGAATTGAAGATAATCTCATCAAGGTCGAATCCATGAAATAAAATTTTTTCATGATGCATTTGCTGTCCCCTCTACCCTTTTTCGTTTTTGTTATCGCTTACATTGCTCTGCTTCTATTATAAAGTTTGCTCTAATAAATTACCATATTAATTTTAATCTACCTATTTAACCATTTCTTCTATGTTACTAAAATCAGTATTTTTGTGTACTCTGAAGATGATTTAAGGCCTTGAATCAATTCAAATCAACTGGAGTGATTCAAAAATGAATGATAAGATATCCACTTTTGCATTTAAGCATCTGTTACAAGACAACAATACAAAGCTAATCCATGGAGTACTAAAAAGTCTGGGAATTGCACCTTCTAGAAGTGATTATCAGGATCTATACCAAGAGGGCTGCTTATTATACGTTGATGCTTACGAGACCTTCTTTGCAACACATTCACATGAAGACCTAGAGTTATTCGGTCCATATGCATTTCGCCGAATTAAGTGGCGCCTGCTCGACTGTATTCGCAAAGAAGTTAGACAGCAAGCACACTGTGAACCTCTGTCACTAGTGGTTGCAGGTGATTCAGATTCCGGGCAAGAGTTCGTACATCCAGACCCACTTGCTTTGAACTTCGAAGGTGAGATCCTTGCCAGTGCATTCTTCCAAGGGCTCTGGGAGAAGTGCTCAATGCAGGAACAAGCGTATCTTGCGAATCGTGTTGCAGGTATGAGCATAACCAAGATGGCGCAGATGTTGGGTGTATCTAGGCAATCCATCTATAAGTGGCGCGCTGGAGTGATTGATAAGGCGAAGAAAATTATTGAGCGGTGATTTTAAATAAAATATCAGTCAAAGCCTAATCTATGTCTACAAAAAATAAGAAGGAGTGTGCCATAAGTCGGGAAAATTTGAGTACTAACTCGAAATTACTCATAGCAAGCACTTTGCTATGAGTAATTCGAAGTTAGACGGAGAATTTTGACTTATGAAACACGTTTATACGGAATAAGTAGAGGAACTGAATCAAAATTTAACTTTTGACCCACCCCCTCATTTTTTGATCTAAGATTGTAAAAATACTCAAAGAGTAGATTATTATTTTGCATGATTAAATCCACAAATTTTTTTGAAAACTTATTACATAATAATTTTTCAAACTCAATGTGCTATAATTTTCATTAGAAACAAAAAGGGATACGTAACAGAAAAGAAAAGATTAGACTTATTTGGAGGAAAATTAATGATATTTATTACTTTATCTAGTCAACAGGAAACCAAACTTGATTATCCAAATATAACTCCTATCGAATGGGTTGGCTATTCATTCACTGCTACTGCAAAAGAACTTTGGGAACATAACTTGGGGATATGGAAGCTCGGTAAGCGAGCTTTATTTGAGTCATATGTAGCATTAATTTTTAACGGCTCAGTAAAATTAGTAGCCAAGATCCATGATATTAAAGAATATCCAAAATCGGATAATCGATATTACTTTGAAGGTACACCTTTAACTCCTGGTGACCCAATTTATGATAGATGGATCAATAAACCTTTTAAAGGTACCAGAAATCCCATTCATTATTACAAAGATCCACAAGCCGATGGTTGGGACATAGATAAGGATGTAGAAATTAAAAATTGCCTATTAGATTTAAAAAAGAAGTATCCCAATCGAAGTCAATTCATTAAGCATCTCAAAGAGGCCTAATCAAAAATCGACTTTTGATAAATTGAAAATAGATTTAAAAAACACTAGGATAAAGATATCCCAGTGCTTAGTAAACTACTTCTTATCATCCTTTTTAAATATCAAATAAACGATAAATAGTTGGATGACTAAAGAAGCGGAAATTGTTAAGGTCAAGAATAACACCTCTTAGCATACAGTGTTACTAAAGATGAACGGTCTTTTACTGTAGCCTTGATCAGGCTATCAGACACTAGATATTAAATATAGAAAATGTTATCATTTAGTTGGAAATAGTAATAGGTCAAGATTATCACATCTTAGTGGACTTGAACAATCCACATCACTCATGGACTCTCAGACTTAACTCTCTGAGGGTCTATTTTTATGTACAAAAAAAGTCTCCCTAGAAATTAATCTAGAGAGCCTAATTTATCAAGTTGAATATATTTCATGTGATTACATCGGCATTAAAGTACCAAGCTTCTAGGAACAAGCATAACTTATCTCATACATTTCAGTATTCGACAGCGGTTTACTCTATTTACTAAGGTTTAGCCCAAATCAAGTTTTAATATATTTTTACTTGTATTTATATCTCTATCTAGCTGCGTATGGATTAACCATGAATATTCTGTTTTTAATTTCCTTAATAAGAAGTTCATTGCAAAACCATTTAAGAACCTAGAATCTTTATTGTTCTTATAACGCTTGCTTTGCATCTCCAACATCTGATTCCAAACAAATCTGGTTGCCCCAAAGTTCCAACATATTGAGAACCAATTAACAGAATACAATTCTGGGCGATCAAAGCCCTAATTCATCTTACACTTAAAAGTATAAATTTTCTTAGTTACCGACCCTATAAATTGAAAACAGATTTAAAAAACACTAGGATAAAGATGTCCCAGTGCTTAGTAAACTACTTCTTATCATCATCTCTAAATATCATGTAAATGATAAATAGTTGAACGACTAAAGAAGCTGAGATTGTTAAAGTCATTGGGTTTCACCCCTTAGCATACAGTTTAATTAAAGGTAATCAGCCTTGTACTGTAGCCTTAATCAGTATATCAGATACTAGACAATGTTGATAGAGCATGCTAATATGAGCATAGAGATTGTGATAGTTATTGGGTTAATCCCTTTAAAAGTGGACTTAATCAATCCACATCACTCATGGACTCTCAGACTTAACTCTCTGAGGGTCTATTTTTATGTACAAAAAAAGTCTCCCTAGAAATTAATCTAGAGAGCCTAATTTATCAAGTTGAATATATTTCATGTGATTACATCGGCATTAAAGTACCAAGCTTCTAGGAACAAGCATAACTTATCTCATACATTTCAGTATTCGACAGCGGTTTACTCTATTTACTAAAGTTTAGCCCAAACCAAGTTTTAATATATTTTTGCTTGTATTTATATCTCTATCTAGCTGCGTATGGATTAACCACACTAAGGATTTTGCTTTGGAAACTTTCGCGACTTAAATTTAGGATATCCACCAAGTTTTTTAAAAAATCTTTGGAAAGCTACAGCTAGAGTTTCACAAGTGTCTTGCTGCGAAGTACTCTCAGCTTGTTTTAACCGTGAATATTCTGTTTTTAATTGCCTTAATTTTTCTACAATTTTCAATTATACAAGGGATATCTAATACTAGCCAAACGTTAAAACAAAAGTCCAATGATTGCTATATTACAGATAGACGCAGAAAATAAAAACGATCAACCTAATAACTAGAGACTGCTGAAAAAGTAGCTTTACCAACCTGAAAATCTTCTAACAAACATTTTTGAATTCGTTGCAGGATGTTTGAGTCTTTAATATGTAAGACAATTTATTGCATAATTTTTTCTCCTTTTCTTGAGATATAAAAATAGTTATGTTATTATTTATGTAAGGAAAAAGTAAGGAGATGATATTGTGAGTGCAAGTAACGTAACTAAAGTTAGTTCGAAAATCACAAGTAAAAATCAGATTACAGTTCCTAAAACAGTACGTGAGCTGTTAAAAGTTCAATCTGCTGATACGATTGAGTGGCAAATTGAGCCAAATGGTAAGGTAATGATTGTACGCAGCAAACCTGATCTATGGCAACTTGTTGATGAACAAGAAAAAAAGTTCGGAAATCTCAGTACAACAGAAATTGATTGGGGTAAAGACGTAGAAAGTGAAGATTTTGATTAATGAAATTAAAACAAGGCGCTATTTTGTGGATTAATTTGGATCCAGCTAAAGGCACTGAAACTAAGAAAAAGCGACCGTGTTTAGTTGTAAGCAACGATCACTATAATCGCTATTTTAATACGATACTGGTTGTACCAATCAGTACGTCTGATAAATATCGCACCTTAGAAAAGTATGTTGAATCACCTTTATTTATTGGAGTAGACAAGGGAGAAGTCCACGGAACAGCGTTATTACAACATGTCCGTGCCGTCGATCCAACAAAACAATCAGATGGAGAAGTTGTGGGCACTTTATCTCAGCAAGAAATTAGTTCAATTAGTACAAAAGTCCAACAATTTTTCTGAAAAACAGATGTCAATTTATTAATAAAAACAGCAAAATAGTCCCCAACATCTACATCATAGATGGGGGGATTTTTAATTATGGACCCCGAATCTAAAATCATGATTCATGGCTATTAAATTGATATTGTCGAATCTGACTATACTCATTCCCTTTTTCTTCTTCGGCATTACGAATATCTATATCATTTTGTAAGTTTAAAAAATAGCGGTCAGAAACTCCAAAAAACCTGCCTAATCTAACAGATGTATCAACAGTGATTTGTCGCCGATCATGTAAAATATCTTGTATTCTAGACGTTGGTACATTGATCTTCTTTGCCAATGCATAGGCTGAGAAGTTCAAAGGCTCCATAAAGTGGACACATTTTTGGATAATAATATAATACTTTTTACACAAGCCACGTTGTTTTTTTATACTGGGTTAAGCCGAAAATAAATGATATACGGCAAAATATTTAATAAGGTATATTGAAACCGTTACCTATCCAGTCTACAACGGTTGGGAGGTGTAAAAATTGTTTACTTCTTTCTTTGCCCCACTTGCGGTTGCGCTGATAACAACGTGGTTTACGGACTAGCTAAAACCGGAAACGCCACAAATAAAAGTAAACACCCCCAAAATTATGTTCCAACTTTAGGAGTTCACATCACTTCTAAAAATTTCGAAAGCGACTTTTCATTTTAAAATTTTAAACACGAACTAAATCCACTTTTAATTTTAATCCTAACCCTTTAGCATACCGGTTCAAAGTTTTTAGAGTTGGTACAGATTCTAACATTTCGAGTTTAGCTACTTGTGGCTGCTTCATACCAATTCGTTCTGCTAGTTCTTGCTGTGACACGTTATTTCTAATCCGTTCGGCATATAATTCAGCCATAGTATCAATAATAAACTTTTCATCTAGCGGAATTGAAGAGAAACTTGTTTTTAAATCTGCTAATCTCATCATTATTCACCCTTTCTTGCTAACCAATCTTCCAATAGCGTAATTGCGTGTTCAACCTTGGGGGTTCACTATGTCTAGATTCAATTTCGAGTTTCGTACTAAAATAGTTACCGAGTACCTTGCAGGAAAGAGCTCCACATCGTTAACCAAAAAATAATACATATCAACACAGTCTTGGCTTGGTGTCACAAACTCACCATATTCATTTTTAGAATAAGTCTAATGTTCCATAAACTGCCAAATTCATCTTATGAAACTTGAAACACATATGCTAATTTTTCAACAGTTATTACATAAACATCCTTTTTAGCTTTCTTTAACAAACTCAGTTAAAATTTCTTTTTTAAGCTTGTTGATACTCTAAAGTTATTGTCTTAATTTTCAATTACACACTAAGTATTAAAAAAGACATTCGTTTATCCATGAATGCCTCTTTAAATGCCATTTAAAATATTAATCATCATACAGACTAAGCGAAACTAATTTGCAGTGACTTGCCAAACGCATTCGCAATCTTTGAAATGGTATCCATGCTTGTGTTAGCACCATTTTCCACTCTCGCAATTGTTGATTGTGGTAAACCTGACCTTTCTGCTAAATCATGCTGTGTCCAACCATAAGCTTCACGTTCATTGCGTACTGCCACAGCACTATTCAATTTATTTAGTTCTGCTTTGACATCATTGGCAAAGGTTGGATCTTTTAAATCTTGGGTAAAAATATCATCAATATCTGTTAAATAAGTTTTATTAGCCATTCTTTTCATCTTCCTTTCGTTGATAGTATTCTGCTCGAATTTCCTTAGCGTGCTTGATTTCACGTACTGGTGTTTTCTGGGTCTTCTTAGTAAAACCATGCGTAATAATGTATTGCTCTTCTTCGGCATGAAAATACAAGCCTCTTTGAATATTTGAAGCAATTTTGGACCTAATCTCGTATAGATTACTGTCTAATTTCTTGATCCACTCCATGCAGCTGTTAATAGTCCTTGTTGTTCAATTGCTTGGATTAATGCAATTAATTTTTTACGATCTTTGACCGACAATTGTTGATAAAACTCCACAAATTCATCATGACCGTTTAATCGTTGATAGCTCTTAAACTTTGGTGTTTTCATAAGTTAATTATGTCATATATTGAATTTAATTCAAAAGATAAGTCAGGATTTCTTTATCTATGTAACGTCCCATAATGTCGCCCTTTTTTATGGTGTTGCCGTTGCTTTCTCTTTAATTCATATGCTAGATCCGCTTGTTTTTTTTGCTTGTGTCTGCTCCTGCTGATTGTCATACAGTAAGTTCATTAACGTGTCCGTCAATAATCTACCATGTGCTCATGTCGGTAATTATCCGTTTTTTGATTATGTCGTTCTAAAGATTGCTTAGCTTGTGTCAGTTGTTTATTGGGGCTGGCTTCCCCAATAAACAACTGTTGCGTACCCCTATTCTTCAATACCCGTAACAAGTTAGCATTCTTAACTTTTTCTTGTTTGACTTGCCCATTCAAGTGATTAAATTAATAATTTCTTTATACTTTAATTCACTCATATCCAAAGAACCACCTTCATACTATCTATAAGGGTCATTAGATATTCCCAGATATTCGGACATTTCTGATTGATCCATGTTATTCTTAAACCTACTTTTCAAAATAAGTTTTGAATAAGCAGCAACTATTTTGATACTTAAGTACTTCTTTTGCTGTAGGATTATCTGCAATTAACATATCACGTAAACTCATGGTAAATCCCGCTTTCTCTAAAACCCATTGCTTTTTCTTAGGAGTAGTTTCATCATTAATAATGTTTGTTATTCTTCCAAAAAAATCGGTTAACTGGTTCGCAGTCATTTTTTCAGGAGAATATGTATTTACCCCATTTAGTTTAGTAAAACCAAAAGTAATCAAACTACAATTAATCTTATTATTTGGCGTCAAAAAAGCACCTCCAAAACTTAATTTTCATGTCCAAGTTTTGTAAGGCACTTCACTTACATCACACTCTCTTTTTATCTTGTTGAGCTAGAACCTTACTAACATTAATAGTTGGCATATTATAACCAGGAAATTCATTAGATGTCGTTGTCAATGTGGCGATAATAGCACGGACATATGGATAAAGAATAGCGACTGCGTTATTACGTATTAAAGTGTCCAAATCAATCTTTGTGGTGTCTTCATCGGTTTTATAAACAAAGGTTCCTATTATAGAACAGCTAACTTGGAATGGAATATTTTTATGCTCTAGAGAACCAACAACAACTGATAATGTGATATTAATATTATTATCTTCTAAATTGATTTTTGTTGTCATCTTGGGTTCTAAAGAAATAGGTTCTTTTACAGATTCAAATTCTGTATTTCGCTCATATTTCATTTGCATAACCTTATATCCCAAAAATTGTAAAGCACTCACTATGCTACATCTCCTAACTTATTGTAAAAGAACAGATTATCTTTGTATATCGGCGAGGTAGTATACGAAATATCGTCAGAGATATATGAAGATGAGTCAAGCTTGTTAAGTAATGGTTGCTCAGGAAGTTCTTGCAAAATATCAGGTATTTTCTTCTGATATTCATAATTTTCCTTAACAAGTCTGAATAAAATGTCTTGATATCTCACCTGCACACGTTGATTGTTTTCAATCTGTGTTAATGACGAGAATCCAATTCCAATAGCATTAGCAAAGTCTCTTACTGACATGTTTAATTGATTACGCAAATTTCTAATGTCATCAGGAGTCATGTAACCTTTACGTTTTCTATAGGCGTCAAATCCTCTTCTAACATTTTCCATTGGATCATCGAAATCTCCCCACAAGTCACCATGTTTATCCTGCCAATAGTGATTTAACACTAATAAATCAGCCTCATCTTTAACTTCTATGACTTCTGGTTTCCAAACTTCGGTATAATTTTCTGTAGTCTCCAATTCGGGGTTATAGAATTTTTTTATTTTTTTCATTGCAATACCCTCTCTTTTTCTACTAACTTTAGCTAGTTATCTATATGGAAAGTACAATGGGTGTTCTGCTTCGTGTAATGAAATCCACAGAACAGTCCCACTTGGCTTATCCTGAAATTTTAAATAGCAAGATAGATTATCTATATCTAACCCAAAAATCCAGATATTGCCAGGAACAGGTGGCTGATGGTTATCCGCTATTGGTCCTGAAATATAATTTTGCCAAGTCAATGAATTACACATTCAGACTACATCATCTTTATATATAATAGCACATCTGTATCTCGTGAGATACGGATGTGCTTTACTTAACAGTATATTAATAAATTTAGTTGCATTATCTATTTGACAATTATAACTTCTAAACTCGAAGCCTAATTTTATATACGCATTAAGACTATCAATAACCTTTTTTAGCAAAAATTTCTGATTTTATATACTTTTCATTTTGTTATGCACTATAGAATGTATTCACTAAAACATATTGGCGCTACTTTTCCATTTTCATGCTTTGTTTTATCTTAAAAGCTAAATTTTAAAATGTATTTCTTGCTTTTCTAATTACGCTCAATATACTTTTTACTTCTGCTTCTATATCCATATATACGTTTTGCAAATTCATATCTCAAGACATATTAATCAAAAATCGCAAAAATATTTACTACATTTGTAACCAGATCATGCCTTTACGCATTGAACAATCTTTCACTCAGCTCAATCTTGCCTGTTCCTATCTCGCTATTAGCGAAGGTAACTCTCCCCTGATGATTCAGAGGCTGTAACAATTCCTTGTCACGCAAAATTCTTTGCAGTTCTCTGGCTGCTCCTGGCCCGCCATCAATAATGAATTGCTTGTCACCCATCACCTCTTGGATGGCAGACTTCACGAATGGAAAATGCGTGCAGCCCAATACGATTGAGTCTGCCGTTTCCTTATATGGCGCTAACAATTCTGTCAGATAATTCATCACAGCTGGTGAATTCAGATCGCCTTGTTCAATATATTCAACGAGATCTGGTGCCGGAACCAGCACTAGGTCTGCGAGATTCTCATATTGTTTCAATAATTCTTGGAACTTCTGTTCTCTCAATGTCAGCGGTGTCGCCATCACTAGAATCTGCGAATTAGGCTTTCTTAACACTGCTGGTTTAATAGCTGGCTCAAGTCCGATTACTGTGAGGTTCGGATGAGCTTGCCGAATATCCCCAACCGCTGCACTTGTAGCAGTATTGCATGCAACCACGATGGCTTTAACTTCCTGCTCAACAAAATGATCGACAATATCAAAACTCAACTTCTTGACCTCATCTGTAGTTTTGATGCCATATGGTGCATTATCCGAGTCTCCAAAAAAGTGATAATCTTCCTGGGGCATAAGGCGATGTAAATCACGGAGAACGCTGATACCGCCAACACCAGAATCAAAGACTCCAATGGGACAGTCTTTCATTATTTCATACATTAGCCATACTTCCTTTATATCGATATACTTGCTATTATACTATCATAATCAAGAACATTCACTAAACTATCATTATGATTTGCGATATTTTCTAAGGACCAAGCTAAGAATAATCTTCCCTCCAAAACTTTTGTCTGGTGCCTATATACTTTTTTAAACATCATCAATTGCATACAAAAAACCGGAAGTCTTTCATTCCGATTTTTTGTCATTCTTTTTAGATTGTCTTTTAATTTTTCAGGCAGCTACCTATTTTGACTCTTTCTTATTCCGTTTTCCCAAACCGAATAATGTACCAATACTTGCCAAAACAATTAGAATTGTACCTATGACAGATACCTTGCTGCTTTGTTCGTCACCAGTCTGTGGCAGACTTGACGCAGAAGCTCCAGTTATCTTAGATGAAGTTTGCTTCGTCGTAACATTGCTCAGTGTTGTTGTTGTCGCTGATGCACTACTAGTCAACGTAGTATTATTACTTGTATTGTTGTTGCCACCATTATTACTTGGTGTTGTCGGTGTTGCTGGCGTTGTCGGTGTTGCAGGAGTCACTGGTGTTGTAGGCACAACTGGATCAGCATTTTTTGTGTAAACAACTGTTTTTTCAATATCCTTTGAATCTCCAGTAATTCCATCAATTTGAGCAATTGCAGCTTGATCTGGTGTGTAACCGGCGATTGTTGGTGACGTTACCGCTGTAAAACTCGAACCGTCTTTAGCTGTCCAAGCCCCGTAAGTCTTTTCACCAGTTACTTTATCCGTTGTAACTGTTCTTGTAAACTCAAGTGCAGTTGCATTATAATCATCTGCTGCTTTACTTCCATCGCTATAAACATAATGAATTGTTTCATTTACTTTACTACTTTCAGTATTCTCAGTAGTGCCGTGTGTCAAATGAATTTCATAACTCTTAACCACACCGTCTTGGTCATAAACGACCCCGTTAGTTGGGTAACCATCACTGACTAAAACATACCCTTGATTCTCATAATCCTTAATCGTATCTGCTGTCCGATAGTCATCTGTTGTGCCGAATGATCCAGAAAGATCTTTAGCACTTAAGGTCTTACCAGTTGTATCGTCAATATATGTGACCTTAGCAGCTTCCTTATTTGCAGCATAGACCACTGTATAGTTCAAGTCTGTGCTGTCATTTGTTACTTGTTGTGCTGCAACTTTTGTCAAATCACTAGCTGGGGCATCGTTACTGATTACCTTATAGCCAGCAACCGTTGGATTGGCAACTTCCGTAAAGTCTGCACTATCTGCCTTTGTCCAGCCATCACCTTCTGGAACTCCATCGTTGCTAATTGTTGGAGTAGCAACTGCTCCACTCTTATAATAGTAGGTCACACTGCCATCAGCTGGATTAGTTACCGTGACAAATGTCACTGGTGTTGCTTTGTATGAATCCGCAACTGACTTCCCATTTTGGTCGACATAGTTAATAGTTTCATTAATAGTCTTTGATGTTGCTTGATAGTCAGGAGCGTAAACAACTGTATAGTTCAAGTCTGTGCTGTCATTTGTTACTTCTTGTGCTGCAACTTTTGTCAAATCACTAGCTGGGGCATCGTTGCTGATTACCTTATAGCCAGCAATCGTTGGATTGGCAACTTCCGTAAAGTCTGCACTATCTGCCTTTGTCCAGCCATCACCTTCTGGAACTCCATCGTTGCTAATTGTTGGAGTAGCAACTGCTCCACTCTTATAATAGTAGGTCACACTGCCATCAGCTGGATTAGTTACCGTGACAAATGTCACTGGTGTTGCTTTGTATGAATCCGCAACTGACTTTCCATTCTGATCAACATAGTTAATAGTTTCGTTAATAGTCTTTGATGTTGCTTGGTAGTCAGGAGCGTAAACAACTGTATAGTTCAGGTCTGTGCTGTCATTTGTTACTTGTTGTGCTGCAACTTTTGTCAAATCACTAGCTGGGGCATCGTTACTGATTACCTTATAGCCAGCAACCGTTGGATTGGCAACTTCTGCAAAGCTTGCACTGTCTGTCTGCGTCCAGCCATCACCTTCTGGAACTCCATCGTTGCCAATTGTCGGTGTAGCAACCGCTCCGCTCTTATAATAGTAGGTTATACTGCCATCAACTGGGTTAGTTACCGTGACAAAGGTTACTGCCGACGTAGATGAAGCCGCTACCGTCTTTCCGTTTTGGTCGACATAGTTAATTGTCTCATTAACTGTTTTTGAAGTTGCTTGATAGTCAGGAGCGTAGACGTAAATGACAGTTCCATTGCTGCCATTTTCAGTCAAGTTCCCACTGGCAGTCATACTATTACCCATCCCAACGAACTTATAATTCTGAATTTCTTTTTGCTCTGTAGTGTAAGTTCCATTCACATATGGTCCACTTGGATAAGTCACTTCACCAGTTGTCAGCACATTACCCTGTTGATCAACATACTTCACATCAACTGTAGCGGCTTCTTGGAAATCAAAGCTGGTAATCTTGAATTGCTGCAAGTTCTTGGCTCCACCAGTTGAAGCACTGATAATCAAAGCCATTGCCTGATATGAAGAATCCACTGTAGTACTCCATGTTAAAATTGTCCCGTCTGTTTGTGTATATTTAATAGTTAAAAGTCGTGTACTGCCATCATAGCTTACAACAAAGTTATGGAATTGCCCATCAATATCAGTCTTACTTAATGATTGCGCAGATCCAGCTACATCTTCAGCCCACCATCTTTGAACTTCTGTGCCATCTTTTGTTTCAATCTGTTTGTCGCTTGTAGTAACAAATGTACCATAAGGAGCACTTATTGAATCACCATTCCAGCCAAAGCCATTAGAATCAGTGGATGGAACTTGTGCACCCGAAACATTCTCATCAGGTGCTTGATAACCATTACTCCATGTATCTAATTTGAACCCAATTGCATTTTGCAAGCCACCAATTCCGAGGTTACCCCCTGCATTCCCAACATCACTTGTGTTTCCATTATGGAATGCGAAACCAATTCCATCTGCTCCATTAGGATTAGAACCAAGGTTCACACTTCCAGTAAGGGTAAAGCTTGTATTCATGTCTATCTTGCTTTTAAGTGAAAAATTCCCCACTAAATTATTATCATTAGTAGTAAGTGTCACAATACCTGTAGATTCATCATATGTTGCTGACCCGTTAAGGGTAAAATAATCTAGAAAATTTGCTGCGGTAACATTTACAAAGCTGTTATTAGCACTACTCAAAGTTGCATCAGCATTTAACTGGCTAAGCAATGTCGTATAAGAAACTTGTACACTATTTGAATCATTATCCGTACTAGTTGAACTATTGTCAGTTGTCGCTGTATTTACTGCACTTTCAGACGATGTACTTGCTGCCGCACTGCTACTTGAACTTTCACCGTTTGTAGTTGCTGCAGTTGAATCTTGTGTGCTGCTTGTGCTTGCGGTGCTACTTGTGTCTTCAGATGTTGCTGCTGTCTTTGTTGTTTCACTGCTTGTACTTGCTGCAGCGCTACTTGTGTCTTCAGATGTTGCAGCTGCCTTTGTTGCTTCACTGCTTGTACTTGCTGCCGTACTGCTTGTGTCTTCAGATGTTGCAGCTGCCTTTGTTGTTTCACTGCTTGTACTTGCTGTCGTACTACTTGTGTCTTCAGATGTTGCAGCTGCCTTTGTTGCTTCACTGCTTGTACTTGCTGTGGCGCTACTTGCAGACGACTCGCTTGTACTTACGGCGGAGGTACTGTCGCTGGTGGCTGTACTTGTCGAAGAAGTGCTGTCAGCATTTGCCTTCGTTACTGCCATACTGCTGCCCAAACCAAAACTAACTACAACGATACTTGCAAATAGCCAGTTTTTGCCGGCTTTATACATCTTGTAATGTATCTTTTTTGAATCCATTTTAACCCCTCCTGTTTTTTTAAAACAAACCGTTACATTAGTTTGATTATAAGTTACAAATTTTTATAATTTGTTTCTTATTTTTAGTTTTATTTAAAAAACGGAGAATAAAAGAGATTCACAAAAGATGCAATTTTAATACAATCTCATAAAATAGTTTCTTGACAACCATTTGATATCTAGTGTCTAAATTTTAATTACTGTTTTTTGCACAAAAAAAGCATAACAACAAAATCAAATTGCTTTTGTCATTATGCCTTTTTATTTACTTTCTATTCTTCACATATGTCTTAATACGCTTTGCTGCTTCTTTCAATTTTTCAAGACTTGCTGCATAGCTGATACGCACATAACCATCCCCACCAGGTCCAAATGATACACCAGGAATAATTGCAACATGTGCTTCATTCGCCAAGGCACGCACAAAGGTCCATGAATCTTGTGGGCAATTAGCAGGAATCTTAGCAAAGATATAGAATGCCCCATCAGGACTCGCTATCTTGAATCCAACTTCTGCTAACTCCTTCATCATAAAATCGCGTCTTTTTCCATATTCTTTTACCATTAATTTGCTATCACTTTTACCATTAGTCATTGCTTCAAGGGCTGCAAATTGCGAAATCGTCGTAGCAGCTGTAACAAAGTTCTGATGTGATTTCACAACTTGGTCAATAAAATCTTGTGGTCCTAGGATATATCCTATCCGCCAACCAGTCATCGCATGTGATTTCGACAGGCCCGTAATCAAGATTGTCCTGTCTGGAATAGCACGCGCAATAGAAAAATGCTTTTTGGTATACGTCAATTCAGCATAGATTTCATCACTGATTACCCAAAGATTACGGTTGCGAATAACTTCTGCCAACTCTTCAACTTGTTTACGCGAGTAAGTCACTCCCGTTGGATTGCTTGGATAGTTCAATACAACCGCTTTGACACGAGCCAGCGGATGTTCATCAATCACCTGCTCCAATTTTTCAGCAGTTAAGACAAAACCGTCATCACTTGTATCAACCATGATTACATTGCCTTCATTAACTTTTGTAATTGGAATGTAGATGGGAAAAATTGGTGTCGGGATAATTACAGTATCTCCCGAATTTATAATGGTTTGCAGGCTAGCTGCAATTGCTTCTGTTGCTCCTACAGTTGTTACAACTTGCTGTGCCGAATAATTCAAGTCGAATTTCTCGTCGTAGTACGATGCAACTGCCTCACGCAGAGCTGGAATCCCTGCATTAGGAGAATAATGCGACTGATTATCTTCAATTGCCTTAATGGCAGCTTTCTTGATATGTTCCGGTGTATTAAAATCAGGTTCTCCAAGTGTCAGCTTGATGATGCCGGGAATATCACTTGTGTCTGTATCAAATTGTCTAATATCTGAAATACCTATTTGCTCGATTTTCTCATTAAATTTACTATTTACCATCTGAATGCTCCTTATTGTAAATAAATCTCAAACTTAAGGAACATTATAGCACAATAGAAAAGTATTTTGCTTCAGATAATTGAATCGCTAAACTACCCTATCAATTGTCTTTGGACTATTCCTTGCAGTCGCTGTGCAATTACTACAGCTAACAGTACCTTAATAATTCCTGGAATAATGAATGGAATCATTCCTGTCATCAGTGCCGCATGCAGACTAAGATGCAGATTTGGAAGCATCCACAAAGAACCAATTAAAAGACTAGCAAGCATTCCAATTAGATTTGCGCTGAACAGTGACAAATAATTCTTTCCCCAGTACTTCAGAATCAATCCCGTTATCAAACAATATATTGGAAATGAATAAAGATAGCCCGCAGTTGGTCCTGTTAAAACAGCTAATCCACTAGAAAATTCGGCGAAAACCGGTAACCCGATTGCACCCATTATTAGATAGATACATAATACAGTAAAACTATCTGTAACTGGCAACAGGCTTGCAATCAACCCAACTGCAAATGTCTGCATTGTAAGCGGTACGATTGGCAGCGGAATTGTAATCTGTGAACAAACGATCATTGCTGCTAACAAGATTCCTGATAATACTAAAAGATGAAGCTTTTGACTCTTCATAAATTACCCTCTTCTCACTTTGATATCCTCATTGTAAATATTCAAAAGTTAACTGTCAACCATTATTTTAATAAGGTTAACAATAAAAGAAGACTTAGAACTGTCAATCACATATAGCTACAGATTTATTAAACTTAAACCATTCGCTAAATATTTTACTATCTTTATCATAATTCTAGTTCATCAAATTCAAAAAATAAGCCATTTCAACTTTTTCCATTGCTATAAGTTGCCTTATAGACTAATGATGCAAATCTGATAGTCCGTACATTCATCTTGACTGGGTATGGCGCGAGTTGATAATTAACAGTCTGAACAATTTCGATGGGCTGCATCTGACTATCCTTGTTCACTAAAAATATTTGATAGGACCCCGCTGTGATTTTACCATGGTAGCTTAATGATGAACTGCCTGCTTTTAACCCATGTTTTAGCAAATAATGCCGCTTCGTCCGATAATTGATCAATTCTCCAGATAATTTTGAGCCCTGCGGAACTGCCACTGAAAATAGCGTAACTTCGTGCTTGATGACCATTTGTTGAGCAACAAACTTCCCAGGCGCTACCCAAGTCTCCTTCGTATGATACTGCAAGGAAAGCTGACTTCTTTGTGCAGCGATGATCTGTCCTGCAGGTTCATGCCAATTAATAAGATTGCTCAAAATCACAATCAGACAAACAATAAGTGGGCCAGCTTTAGTATGCAAAGAACTAAACAATCGAACCTGCTTTTTTTGAATTTCTTGAACCTTTGCTTCTCTTATGGGCAGGGTATTGATGATTAACAGCAAAGGCAAAAGAACTTGTCCATAGCGGCTCTCTGATTCCCACAGCAACATGTGAAAAAAAATATAACCGCTTGCCAAAATGATAGCCAGTTCACGAATAGAATCGAGCTCTGTCTGCCGTTTAAGCAATTCTAAACATTTGCTCAAAGCAATCAAATAAATCCAGATGAAGCCGCTGCGCATAATCGCCTGACTTAAAACATGCACTTTTGACTGCCACTTGGCATAGACTCGCGGTACTTGAATGAAGCCACCGGTATAAGCACTCTGAATATCATTAACACTTAACAAAATTCCAACTTTTGCAGCCCACTGCCGTAATATCCCATTAATTCCTAGGCGACTTAAACGTTCCGGCAAAGCCTTGGCAATATATGCTTGTCGGGAAGACTTAGATGGCAAACTAATCATTTTTCCCACATCACTGCCGTTATATGTACCATGGCTGGCAGGATTGTAACTCATCCAGATCCAATGGGTCACCGGAAATTGATAACGGTTGTTGGATTTGAAACCTGCAGCAGCACTAACTGCCTGACTAGCTGGAAATGTTGCCGCAAAAGCAAATAAGATCACGGCAAGTGGCACAATCATTTTTCTCAAAACCTGTTTTTTATACATAAATAAATCAACAATTAAAATCAGAATTGCAATTGAAAAAATAATCAGATTAGCTTTAATCAGCTGACCACAAACGATTATTAGAAATAAAAAAATTGTACTAATGAATTGAGTCTTTTTGCTCTTGGGCCAGCGTACCAACAAGTTAAAGGTCAATAACAGTATCAGTAAGATTGGCAGATCAGAATAGAAGACTTGCAGGTAATACGTATAGGCGAATGGACCTAATAGGAAAAAAAGAGCTAATGCTAACACCTGCGTATGACTTTTAACAAAATTCAGACAAGTTTTCAGGCTTGAAATAATGAATCCATCCAAAAAAAGCAAAGACAATATGTGTAATGCAGCATTAGTTGATATCTGGAATACATTAGTCAGCCTTAGCCACAAGGATAAGAAATAAGCCAAGGGAACATTATTGGAATAACGCCAAAAATATGTTGAATTATCCCAATCAGGGTGATTGCGGCTTAGTAATTCAGCCTCATGAAGCACACGAAACGGATCATGGTAGACGGTCACTGGGAAAAAGATGAGGATCAGCAATTGTACGACTAAAATCAAACCCATTATCAGGTAAATTATTTTTGAAACCCTGCTTTTTGAGAGTGAATTCGCCCAGCAAGCGAATTTTGGCAAACAAAAACCAATCCCTAGCGATAATGCACTGACAATTAATGTTTCGCTAAGATTTTGCGGATAAAATAAATTTGAAATAATTCCGATTATCAGGGATATACCCAAAGAAATTATAAAAAATTGTTTAAAATACTTCATATGCGTTTCCTGCCTTAATTAATTGAGTAAAGGATGTCATTTCTTATGTTCGAAAAAATCTTTGCCTTTTATCAATTTCCCCTATTTGTATGAAAGAACTTTTGCCAAAGTCTAAAATAAAATAACTTCATGACTTCCCACCAAGTAATGGCTAGCAGCAAACTACCGCAAACATCGCTAAAGAAATGTGCTCTTAAATATAATCGTGTAAAACCAATTAGAATCACCCAGCCGATTGATAATAAGGAAACAACGAATTGTAGTTCTCGATCTTGCAGCCAAGGAACAATGAAATAAAGGACTGCTAAAACAACAATTGCTGTTGCAAAAGTATGACCACTTGGAAAGCTAAAACCGCCATTTTTGATAACTTGATCTGCCGGCCTAAAACGATGAACCAATTCTTTTATCATTAAAGCAACTGTACAGCCGCTGAACTGTGTAATCAGCAGCCACCCTGCATTAATCAAATTGCGTTCCTTTCGCCACAGTAGAAAAGCAATTAGTATTGTCCAGCAAATAGCAACAAACGGACTGCCTAGAATGGCAATTAAGCTGATATACTTTGTAGCAACGGGATTTACAGTAGGTACTATCAGATTTTGAACTGCTGTATCAAGTGTCTGCAGCCAAATCGCCGAAGTTTTAATACTAATCGTCAAGGAAATAAACAATAATGCCGTTACTCCGCCAACTATTGTTAAAAATTTATTTTTTCTCATCCAAATCACTTCTTTTCGAGTCTTTACTGCGAGTAGTAGAATGCTGACTTTTCTTGAATTTAAATAAAACAATTGGGAGTAACGAAATTAAGATAATTACTATCATTAGTAGCTCAAAATGATTTTTTACTAGTGGAATATTCCCGAAGAAGTACCCGCTTAAAAGAACAAAACTAACCCATACAATACCGCCGCACATATTAAAGAAGGCAAATTTATGATATGGCATTTTGCCAATTCCAGCAGTAAACGGAATCAATGTTCTGATTATGGGAGCGAAGCGACCTAGAAAAACTGCACTGGCACCATAGTTTTTAAAGAAGCTGTTTGCTTTTTTCAGATAAGCAGCATTAATCCATTTTGCCCATTTAGGTTGCGTAAAAGATCTTGCAAAATACTTTCCAACTTCAAAATTCAAGCTATCACCTAAAATGGCCGCCACTGATAATAAAATTATCAACGCTTGGATGTTAAAAAATGAATTGGATAAAGCTGCCATTGACCCGCACAAAAATAATAAAGAATCACCGGGTAAGAATGGCATAATTACTAATCCCGTCTCACAAAAAATTATTAAAAATAATACGACATATATTATCCAAGTACCTTGACCAGCAATGCTGACTATAAAGCTATTTAGATTTATCATTAACAACGAAACCCCTTTTTCTTGAGAACTATGCTATTTAAAAACATTGGAACTGCCTTATTTTAGATAACTTTGAATGGTATATCGTGGACGTTGCTTTACTTCGGTCATTATCTTCCCAATATACTCACCAATTATTCCTAGACTAATCATCTGCAGACCGCCTAAAACCCAGATGGAAACCATTAAGGAGGACCACCCATGAACAGTTAATCCCACCCATTTAGTTATAATTGAATAAAAGAACATCACGACTCCCAGAGAACTAGTGAAAATGCCTAGTGCTAAGATGAATCTCACAGGGATGATTGAAAATGACGTAATTCCGTTCCAAGCAAAAGCCAGCATTTTCTTGAATGGATATTTTGATTTTCCTGCTAATCGCGGAGTCCTCTTGTAGTAGACTTTAGCCGTGCTAAAACCTAATAATGGAATTACTCCGCGGATAAATAAATTACGTTCTTTATACTGCAAAAAGGTTTTAACCGCCCGCTGCGACATCAATCTAAAATCGGCATGATTAGGAATCAGCTTAACTCCAAGTATATTTAATAATTTATAAAACAGGGCTGCGGAATTACGCTTGAACCAAGTATCTGTGGTTCGATCGTTTCTGACTCCATAGACGATCTCAGCTCCACCAGCAAAGCAATTGATCATTTCATTAATTGATTCTGGATCATCCTGCAAATCCGCATCAATGGTTACTACCAAATCAGCTGAAGCGACAACCGCTTGAAACCCTGCAATTAATGCATTTTGATGACCGAAGTTTCTGCTTAACCTAATTCCTTTAATACTTTTATTTTTCTCATGATAATGCTTGATAATTTTCCAAGTTTGATCAGCCGAGCCATCATCGACAACCAAAATGTCAGAAGAATAGTCGAGAATTTGAGCTTGAATTAGTTTGCTTTCAATCTTTAATAACCTTTGCAATGTATTATTCAATACTTCTTCTTCATTAAAAGCTGGTACAACAATTGTTAATTTCTCCATATTTAATCCTCTTCTTCAATGTAAAAATTTAAAAGTCACAGGCAAAATAAATTATCCGCATGATTTCCCACCAAACCAGTGCTACTAACGAACTTGCCAGCATTCCAGTAAAAGAGCTTCCTCCACTATACAGCTGTGCGGTAATTACCAACCCCAGCCACAGAAAAGCTAGCAAGATTGTTAATAACTGAACTTCTTGATCAACAAGTATCGGGAGAATAATTGTTAGAACAATTAAGATAATAATGACTGTTGCCAGAATATGATCATTAATTAATACCAACCCAGGGTATTTAAGATGCAGCCCCTGTGAAAGCCAATTAATTAACAGCGTTAACATTACGCTGCTAAAATGGACAAATATTACCCAGACAGCATTTATTATTCGTTGAAAATACTGCCAGATAGCAACTGCAATGATAATTATTAATACAGAGGTGCTTACAATGTTGCTGAAAAACGAAACAATGGGATAAATTTGATTTTGCCCACTTGATCTCACAGTCAGCATAAATTGTTGCAAGCTCATATCTATGGACCTGAAATATGGTGCTTTTAAATAAACCAGCAGCAGTAAAATAATGTATAACATTAAAGAGATAGCACCAGTTATTAACCAACTGAACTTTTTTTTAATTAAAAACAGCGCTTATCTCCCCCTTCTTAGCCCCTCTCACTTGAACAATTTCAAGTTTAGCAACTTTTAGTTATCGTTAAAAGTAACGCTCACTGAGAAGATTATGAGATTTTTTTAGAAACAAAAAAGCTCTTAGCTGAATGACTAGCAGCGCTAAGGGCTAAAATTAAATTATTTCAGAAACTAATTTTAAATTCTAAAGAAAAAATAGTGCCTCGTGTTTGATTATTCGTAACTCTCAAAGTGGCATGATTTAAAAGAGCTAGTTGTTGGGCAATTGCCAACCCCAACCCTGTTCCAGTAATTGAACCGCGAATGTCATCTGCACGATAAAATCTTTCAAAAATATGTTCCTTATCTTGCGCGGCAATTCCTCTTCCCTGATCAGCAACCTTAATAATTAATCCGTTGGAACTTCTTTCAAGAGTCAGTCCAATTACTGAATCCTGCGGTGAATATTTACTGGCATTATTCAACAGGATAATCAGAATCTGTTCAATGCTTTTTTGATGCCCTGTAATAACTATCATAGTTGGAATATCAGTAATTATTTGCTGTGGAAAAAGTAAATTCATTTCCTTGGCAAGCTTCTGTAAGGACTGACTGATATCATATTTTTGCAGTGTCAGCGTCATTTTGTCTGCTCGCGAAAGGGTCAGTAACTCTTCGATTAGTTTTGTCATTTGTTCGGCTTCCTGGTATATATAATCCAAGGAATCCTGAACTATTTCCGGATGGTCATGCCCATGTCTTTGAATTAATTGAACGTGACTTTGGATAGTTGCAATCGGCGTTCGTAATTCATGGGCGGCGTTCGAAACAAAAATTTTTTCTTTTTCCGTTTTATCATATAAGTTTGTCAGCAGACGATTAAAACTGGTAGCCAGCTGCTTGACTTCTGTTGGTGTTGCCGGAATAGGTAGCTTGTCCGTCGTCTGAATCTTTTTAACAGAAATCGCTTCCGCACTTTTAGTTAACTGACTCAATGGACCTGTTAATCGTTGGGCAATCAGCCTGATATATAACGGCAGCGTCAGGAGTGTTAAAACTAAAATGATTGCAGTTATGATAATAACTCTTTCCAAAATCTTCAATTGCGAATCCAATTTTATCCATAAACTATAATGAATTCCCTTGGCATGCCCCGTATTATAAAGCAGGAAACCGATCTTAGGACGATAATAGAGCCCATGAATTAAAAAAAGTTTCTGGGGCTTGATTTTCAATAGATTCTTAGCATCAGGTGAATAGTAGTTTTTCGTCTTGGCATCTTGGCGGATATTCCTAACATGCACGTAACTCGTGCTGGTATTCAAAGTACTGTTGAAACGCCACTGTTTCCAGTCATGATCGCCATCAATCACTGTCCGCTCCAGACTCTTAATAATATTGTTTGAAGTCGTGCGGCTAGTTTCCAGCAGCTGATGTCCGACAGCAACCGTTGTAATAATACTAAAACTGATAATTATTGCTGTGATCAGTAATAAGAAACTTCGCAGCATAATTGAGTCGCTATTTTGTTCTTTCTTAATCTTTATTTTCATCTTCTTTACCTTCACCTAGCATCACTTCCCGTTAGTTGTCTGTCAGTGAATAGCCAACACCTCTAACAGTATGAATTAGTTTTTTTGAATTAGGGAATTCATCAATTTTATTTCGTAAATAGCGAATATACACATCCACAATGTTAGGTTCACCCTCAAAGTCACTGCCCCAAACCAAGTCAAGCAGTTCATTACGCGTAAACACCTTACCAACAACCTTAAACATCTCCACTAACAACCGATACTCTCGTTGCGTCAATTGAATGCTATGGTCCCCACGTGTAATCCGACGTTTCCCAGTATCAAGAACTAAATCATCGAGTTGATAGACTTGGTAGTTGTCCAATATTTGTCTTGGTCGCCGCAAAACAGCCGTGATTCTAGCAAGCAATTCTTCAATATCGAATGGTTTAGTAATATAATCATCTGCTCCGCCAGTCAAACCTGCCACTTTATCTCCGGTATAATCACGAGCAGTTAACATGATAACTGGAATACCATAATCCCGCCGAATTCGCCTAAGTACTCCTAAACCATCTAACTTAGGCAACATCCAATCTAAAATGATTAAATCAATTGTCTGTTGATTCTTATCAAAAACGCTCAAAGCTGCGACACCATCAGAAGCAGTCAGAACTTGATAATTCTCAAATTGCAATTCTTTTTTTAAAGAAGCAACCAATCCGAGTTCATCTTCTACTAATAAAATTGTTTTACTCATCATATTCCCTCCAAAGCAAATTCTGATATTTAGAGAATTCGCGTCAATCTATTTTAATACAAAAATTTCAAACTTAATCTATTCACTCAAATTTCAACATCTTATGTCACACTCTTTTACCCAATTTCATTATATCAGCTGCTACCTGCTTTTTTATGAGAATTTCTCAGATTGCTTTCATGAATTATAAGTGGTTTTGACTCATTATTTAGAAAAAGAATTAATTAGCTTGTTGAGAATATAGATAGAGGTGTAAATATGGCTCATAAGACACAATGGTAAGACCGCTTTCAGTTTTAGTTAACAATTTTATTTTGTTAATTAATTGTTGCGAAAAATTACCAAAAAAATAGATTAATGTCTGCTGAATACAGAAAACATTAATCCATTTTTTTAATGATATTTGACTTTTCTTTGGTATTCAAAAGTCAGCTTTTGATTCACTTCCTGTGATTTACAGATTGTGACTCATATTAATATCAGTATTAAAAAAGCCGAGTTTATGATACACATGAATCGCTCTCTGATTACTACCGAAAACATGCAGACTAATCTTCTCAAAGCCTAATTTCTTAGCCTCTATAAAGATCTGTTCCAGTGCTTGCGTCCCAAATCCTTTGTTTTGAAACTCTGGTTCAATTGCAAAGTCATAAATAAAGGCGTCACTCTGATTCATTTGATTTTTAGCAAACCATAAGTATCCAATAATCCGTTCGTCAATACTAAGAGTGTAGAAATAACTTCCCTTTGTTTCTAATCCTTCAGGAAGTAACTGCTTATTTTCTTTTTGTGCCAAGTCCAGAGCTTCTTCAGCTTTCCATGTTCCTGCCTTTACCTTTTCGGCTGCATATACCTTAAGGTTCCCAATGATGTACTTTTCATAGTTCTTTAGATCCATTTTTTTTAAGTCCATGAATCCCCCTCAACAAAATATAATGCGTAATTATAATAATAGGCGAATTATGACATGTGTATAGTCAAAAGTCAATTCTATATGATTCTATTAGTTCCAGTAGACTGCTCAAAAATGGCATCTCCGCTTGAATTGTTTGTGCTGTCTCTCTTTGATGTTGTACATAATCCTCTTCAACTTTTTTGATTGCTTCCGCCGTGATCTTCGCAGTATCATCCCAATACTTTGCAATCTCCAAACTATACTTCTGTTCAACACTCAAGCGCTCAAATTGCTTAATCAACTGTTTTGCATATTTTCTCATCCAACCATCTCCGAAAATATTGAAAGCTACAAGACCAGAGAAGACAAGCACTGCAAGCGCTAATGTAAGTGGACCTCCAATGGCTGAGATTGCTGTTGCTGCACCTGACACAGTTCCACCATATAAGCCAACTGAGCTCAAAAGGCTTGCGATTTGCGTAACGAGAATATATCCTCCAAGATTTCCCAAGCTGCCAAATAATACAGAAAAAGCTCCGTAAACTCCAAGGCTAGCCGCCACACCTGTTGAAGATTTAATGAACAGGTTAGTGAAGTCAAAATTCTCAGAATAAAAAAAATCATTGAACTTTTTTATTGATCCATCCATCTTACTGGAAAAATCAGATGAGTTTTCCCTCAATATTGCTTGCAGCTTCTCATCTACCATGTTCTGCAACAAAACCACAAGTTGCTTTTTATCGTCTTGCTTATTCTTGAATTCCTTCTTCTTAATTAATTCTTCTATAGCATTGATTGTAAAAATCTTCGCATATGCATTATGGAAGTCTCTGATAGAAACTTCCTTTTTAGTGTTAGATAATCTTAATAATTCCTCTTCTATTTGTTGAAACTTATACTTCTTAAGACTTTCCGTTGTTGCTGGAGAATTAATTCGTGTTGTTAGGCGTTCTTCGATGCGCTTCCCTGCAGCAATCATCTCTTCTATTACATTCTTTTGCAACAACATGCTTTGTTTTACTTTGACTCGCAAAACATTCTCCATCATATCTATGAATGCTTGTTTGAATGGCTGTGAAAGCTGTGGATTCTTAATATCAGATGAGTAAAAGCGACTGCGAAATGCTTGCTGACTATAGGTTGGACCAAACTTGGTAAAATATGTGCTCGTCTGTACATTTAGAAACCTTGCAACAGCACGCTTGAAGATTTCACTTATGTCATTATTTCCAACAGAATCTGCGTGACTTCCCACAAATAATAAGTTATTAAAGGGAACTCTCCCATTCTGATCAAACTCTCTAGATGAAGAATCCATAATTTGTTTAATAAACCCCTGATCCTCTTCACGTAAAAAACTGGCCAGCTGTGACAAATAAAGCGTAACATCTGCATACTGATAAGCTTTAAATGCAGTTTGATTGTCTTTCTCGTTTGCACTGATTCCAGGAGTATCAATGAACGCAAGTCCTCTTAATATTGGTGCATCTACAAAGGTAAAAATATAAGTAAGCTCCCCTTTATTTTCTTCACTGTCTTCTTCATTGTATTTATTAAGACCGTATTCCCGAATCAAATTTGTTTTACCAATTGCAATAACGTGTTCATCAGCTTCAATTATATCCGCCAAATTCGAGATGTTCACCACTAGCTTATGGTCAGCCCGAATTACAATTGTATTATTTTCACCTTCGATATTATTCGGTTTATCTAAAACATGATATACATAATTGATTGCAGCAGTCATCGGTTGAAATGCAGTTGGCATTAAATCTGTCCCTAATATGACATTTATTAGTGAACTTTTCCCTGCATCAGATGAGCCTACAAAAGCAACTAATGGTTTGTTGAGTTTATTGCGGCATAATGGTCCAATTTTTTTTACTTCTTCAAAATAGTCTTTGACTTCTGCTACGTTGATTTCAGCATCTTCACCGAGTTTTGTCTGCTCAATCTCCAGCAGTGAACTTGCGAAAGATTGTTCGTTTTCAAGTATCTTCTTTAGTAATTCTTCCCTTTCCTCAATAATTTCATCATCTAGTTCCCATGGTAAAAAAATTTGATTTTTTAAACTGAATAGCTGTTCCAATGTATAATTAGTTTTAACAGCGATCTCCTTATAGATTCTCATCGTGAGACTATCAGGATCTTCTTCCCACATCTTAAGCGTTACCATTTCTATCTCCATTAGATTGGCAAATTCTTGTCTGTTCATTTTTATAATTTCTTCTCTAAAGTAGTTTAAATCAAATTCTCCATCCATGACTTAATCCCCCAAGTGTATCCGAATCCAATTGCAACTCCGTTATAAGATAAATCGGCTTAGGAATATTAAAATTAAAGTAGGAAGCAAGAACAGATTCACTAAGTTCTAAATAATATGTTAATTTAAAAATTTTTAGAGCTGAAAAAGTCTACATGAAACATGCGTAAGGCATCTCATTGTTTTGCAGCTAACAAGGACAAAATTACACTAACCATTAGCATGGTGAATAAAATTAATTCTGAATTAAAATCTTATGTCGATCTATTTTCAAGAAAAATTAGTAATTTCGATAAGTTTATATTTAAAATTATTTTTAATCATCACACATTATTATGAAATAACCATATCGAAGATAATACAGCATTCTATATTTATCAGATAACTAATTTCAATGAAATACTTAACCCTACAAAAAAGGTTGCATTCCAAGATATTTGAAACACAAATTTTTCCATTTTGATGTGTATTATTTTCAATTCAGACCATTATCTTATCAATTATTCAACTTATTAAGAATTAAAATTATTAATTTTTTTCAAATTTCTCACTAGCTAAAGTTACTAATACAGATTGATAGTAGTTATCAGTTTCAAGTTTCTGCATAAAAATATATTTTTCCATTTGAATTAGTTTATTGTACTTCTGTGAATTCTTGGCGGCATAAAAAATGGGAGCACCAAAACTTGCAGACTGAAAATTTGATAATTGATGTCCACTCAATGTATAACCCCCAGCAATATATTCTCTTGACATAAAAAATTTCATCATCTTATGTAAAACCTGCTTGCTCTTAGTATCATCACTCTGCGATAAATTATAAGGTAATCTGCATGCATTGTAATAATAACAGTAATTGTATTTGCCAAAATTGCTTTTATTGCCAACATTAACAACACTGCCATCTTTTTTTATCCAGGCCATATCAGGAATTAGTCCTGTTTTGTGCTCCTTACTTAATTTTACTAAGCTAGACAACATATTATTCTTTATGCGTAACCAACTTTTATCTCCTGTAAAGCGATAAAATTGCTCAAATTGTCCTGGTAACACATCAGAAGTACGTAATAAATTTGCATACTTTGTTCCGCTTGCCCAATTGCCAACCATGAGAGAGCCAGTTGTACTATTATAATTACATTTAAGTATATCTCTTAAAAGCAATTTTGCTTGCTTTTTATAGTAAAAAGCCTTCTGTGGCCATCTCTTGGCAGCTTTTATTAATGAATAGGCAATATATAAATCACCATCAGTTGCGTTGTTACGATATTTTTTTATGTGATTGGTATTCTTTGATATAATTTGTTTCCAAGACATTAAATTTGTTTTTGCATACCTATTACTCAAATAATAATTATCTAATCTATCAAAAGTCTTTTGTGCAGTCTTAGAATCGCCATATGATTCTTCTGTTGCAATCAACATTCCATAACCCTGTGCCTCTGAAAGAACAATGTTAGTATTTTTCGTATTTTTTGTGTTAATATAAGACTTTTTTCCTCTCGCTATTTTACGAACAAATGAATCATTCCATTGATTGTATATTGAGATTTGTAATTCTCTTGGACTATTTTGCCTAATTATTAATAAGATAATACTAACAGTTATTATTACCATTGTAAAAAATGTATAGATAAAAACAGTTTTTTTCATGATTTCTCCTAATCGTTGAATCTTTTTGTTTTAATCCATTTATTACCTTTTCTTCTAAGTATTTTGTCCATAAATACTGAAGAAATTGCAGAAATTGAAACAACTAAAAATAACTGTGTATAGGTAAAATATGAGGCTAAAGCTAACCATATCTGTTTTGTTGTTGTCTGACCAAATTGAGAAGCTGTTGCAATACCAATTTGTAATAAATATAGAAAAATCATAATCATCCAATTAAACAACAAAAGCTGCGTAATATATATATTGCTTGTAGAAAAGGTAAATGGTAGTGATAAGTTAGAAATAAATTGCATAAAGAAAAGTGTTATTATATTTGCCAAAAAAATAACATCTGAAAAAGCAATGGCAATATTAAACCAAAAAAAAGTACAACTGTAATAAAATGTTTCTAATTTTACACGCCAACTACTTCTGTCAAACAGATGTTTAAAATTGGCTATAACAACTTCATAATTGCCTTTTGCCCATCTCTTTCGTTGTAAGTAATATGAACTCAATGTTTCAGGTTCCTGCTGAAAAGCCTCTGAATTATATGCTAATGCAATTAAGGAGCCACCTTGCATTATTTTAAAGGAAATATCGGTATCCTCTGTTAAAGCACCATTGCGCCAACCTCCAATTTTCTTTACAAATTCAGTATTTATAATAAAATTTGTTCCAGGAATTCTTCCAATCTTAAATAGATGCCATAATCCTATATGTTGAATTCTCTGAGTAACAACAATCTCTTGATTTATACATTTCGTTAAAAAATTTTGATTAGCATTTCTTGTCTTATTTCTACCAAAAGTTGCAACATGATGTTGTTCATCTTCTAACATTTTATCCACTAAAAAATAAAGAGCATTCTTTTCTGGCATAGCATCTGCATCGTAAACACCAATAAATTCACCGTTTGCAACCTTCAAAGAATCGTTCAGAACCCCAGCTTTCCCCCCAGTTCCTTCTCTATCGATAATTTTGATATTTCTACCTAAATACTGTGGAATGCGCTTGACTCTATTCATTTCCTGATATGTGTTATCGCTACAATTATCTGCATATAATAAAAGTTCCATTTTCTCCTCTGGATAATTCATATCTAAGATTGATTTAACCGTTTGAGCAATTACGATTTCTTCATTATGTGCTGGCACAACAACTGTAATAAGAGGATACCTCTGTAATTTTTTTATCACAACATTTCTCTTACTGTTTTTCATCCAAAAATGTACTGCTGAAAAAAGTACTATCATTGACATTAGTATTGAAATCCAAATAGAAAAGAGCGTAATAATCATTAATACTTGACTAATCATTTTTTTTATTCACCACCTTAAAATTTTGATTAACTCTCTGAAGGATTATTAAGTAAGAAATAAAAAGAATTATTGTCAAAAAAAAGAAAATTAAAGTTATCCCTATCGCTGTAACAAAAAAAATTGATGTAAGATTCATGATTACTCCTTTCTTATTGATACTCAACAACAATATCAGTTTCAAGATCACGTTTCATCTTTTTCTCCAGCTTTTCATAAGAGTTAATCTTATCTAGTTCTTGTTTAGTAAGCGCAGTTAAATCCTGTCGTAACTGCTCCGTTAATTTCGAAGATAGGATTAAAAATGTTGCATCATCAATAAAAAATATTGATTCATCTGGAGTTCTAATTTTCTTTAGTGTATCTGATATGTACTTTAAAACTTCCCTGTACTCATAATCACTGATAATCTTAAATTGTTTACTGTGAGCCCATTCAATGCACGTAACATCCATTTCAATATCGAGCTTTTTCTTAGTTGAATCTTTAATGAATTTTACATATTTCATAAAATAGTTCTCTGCATTCTTACGATTTTTTAACTTAGTAACTGAATTCACATGACTAATATAGGTAGTAATACTATCTTTTGCTGAAAGAGCTGATCCACGAACGCCAACTAAATATTTAATCCAAATACCTAAAGCACAATATACAGGAAATATAGATACCAAAAATAACCGTTCAATATTTGGTACATAAACTAGGCCGAAAATCATTATAAAACCGCCTAATAATAAACTAAATAATGCAGCCCATGTTACCAATAAACTTGGCAAAACAATTGAAGTCAATAGTCCTAATAATATTAAAATGCAAGTAACAAAATAGTCACTACTGTAACTATTCTGTACAAAATATAATAATAGAATTACTGTTAGAACCAATATAAATATAGCAAATTCTATTCTTATAAATCTAGAAAAAAATTTCATCAGAATTCTCCTAATCTTGAAATACTTTATTCTTAAAATGTCAATTTAAATATAGTAAATGCACAAAATACATCTTATACATACTACTTTAAAAATATATTTCAAGAGAAAATTATATTTTAAACAAAAAAATAATTTAATAATTTTTAAAATTAAGTAGCTTGATTTAATAAATCTTTTAAAGGTATACAAAAAAACGAATCGCCCAAAACGAAACGTTCTTCCTCATATTTATTCTAATTCATATTTAGTTATTCATAATTTGGCTTCAAGACTTTCATCTTAACTGCCAGCAGTCCTTGTTTTTTCACAGTTTCAGAATCGTACACTCCAGATAATTCTTTCGGTGCCATTCCTACAGCCTCTGGAGTATATCGTTGGTAGAGTTCTGTCATTGTTCGGCATTTCTTGATACTCCACGCACTCGTCAATATCACATCTTCGTTGTTGCTTTCTCGGTGGATGGCAAGTGTGTCACCTACACCAAAATGCTTCATCTGTTCGTCGTTGAGAAAGACTTCAACCGTCTTAGTACCGTCTGAAATCTTATCAAATAATTCATCGCCTAATCTGATATCCACTATAATCAACCTCCTGCAAACACTAGTTGCTCGAAACAAGTTACAAAAGCTATCATTCTGCAAAATAAGATATTGCGCAGTTAACAAAAATAAAAATATGTTAACTATATAATTAAAATACTATTATATTTTCATAAATTTTGCAAGTCCTGCCTCTAAGCAATTATGCAAAAGGCACTTTAGTTAATTTCACCAGCAAGTTGAATTTTAGTTGATTCAGGAAAGATTGACCTCTCTGCCGCAGTCAATTCACGGTCAGTGATAAACATCGAAATCTTCTCAGGAGAACAAATCCGAAAGTAAGAATTGTTGATGAACTTCTGATGCTCCGCTACCAAAATAACCCTGCGAGCTCGCTCAACAGCTTTCCCCACAATCTCAGCATCCTCCTGATTGAGCAAATAGATTCCATGTTCATCAATTCCCGAAGCGGCGATAAAAGCAGTATCTAGTGCAACATTCTCTAATTCAGTGATGGCTGCACTTGAATGAAAGAAACGGTTTTGGTGATCCAGTGTTCCACTTAGAACTTTAACATTTACCTTACCTTCTTCAGCAAGTGCCATACAATTATCCAATGAATGTGTGATGATTGTCATCGGCAGATTCAAGCTCTGACATGTCTTCAATAAAATTGTTGATGCATCAACAAAATAAACACGATGCGCGTGAAAATAATTCAATGCTTCAAGTGCAATTTTGGTCTTTTGTTCAGTAAATCGTGAAAGGCGATTTTGAAAATTAGGTACCTTATTCCCAAAATCAAGTGGTAAGATTCCTCCGTGTGTCCGCTTGACCTCGCCTCGCTCTGCTAACAGCACGATGTCACGCCGAGCAGTATCTTGAGACACTCCAAATTCAGCCATTATGTCTTTGGTTGTTAGCTCCTGTCTCTCATCTAGTAATCTCTTGATTAGTTCAGTTCTTTTTTCTTGGCTCATCAACATTCCTCGAATCTATTAACTTTTAAAAATCTAAAGTTAATTATACTCTATTAAGGATATCAAGACAAACACTTATAAAAAATACTTGTTGTGAGAAAAAAACGCCACACCTTACTCTGTCCTTATAAAATACGCATTATATCCAAATTTATCTTCTAATTCTTGTTTTATTTGTCAAAATCATTGAAGGAATAAGCGTCAGTGAGGCAATAAAGGTAGCCCACAAAAATCCATGTTGATAGGCTGCTATTACTATTCCAGTAGTTGTATTTGCATATTGATTAAGATAACTAGCTACAACTGTTGCCAAGACAGCTGAACTAAAACCATTACCAATTTGTTGAAATAAATTTGAACTCATTGAAGCAACTGCGGAATCCTTTTGTTCAATTCCAACAAATACATCTGCTTCAATCGCATTACTTGCCGCTGCACCTCCAACACCACGAACAAAAAGTAGAATGGCAATCAGTATATACACAGTTTTATTATTAATATAGACAAACGGTAGTGTAGTAATAACCGATAGTACTACACCAATAATTGCCACCCATTTTGCGCCAATATTATCTATCATTTTACCTACAATACCGCGAGAAAGTAGCATTCCCAGACTCTGTGGAATTAAAGAAATAGCTGTTACCATTGCACTTTCTCCGCGAACGTTTTGAAAAAACAATGGCAACAATAACATGGGACCACTTGTAATAAAACTAGTAAATAATATTCCTAGCATTGCACCGGAAAAATTATGCTTTTTAAATAGTCGCAGTGGTATAACTGCATCTTCTTTTCGTGTTAATGCGTGGATTAAATATGTTAATAACATTAAACTACCAAAAACCATAAAGCTAATTGTTCGCAGACTATCAAAACTCCCCTGTTCGCTTGCCTGCACCACTCCATAGACAATTGAACTTGACATTAAAATCAAATAAATGATTCCAAGAAAATCGATTTTTGCATCTTTATTTTTAGGTTCAACATCTGGAACCTTCATAATCAATAAAATGCTGGCTATAAATGAAATTGGAACATTTATCAAGAAGAGCCAGCGCCAAGATGCCGTCTCAATTATCATTCCGCCAAATATGGGGCCAACCATTGGACCTAATGTCATTGGAATACCAACAATTGACATTATCGTTCCTACTCGATCATTTCCGACTAAGTCAACCAACACGGAGATAAAGAGCGTCATTATTATTCCAGCTGCCAAACCCTGCAGTAATCTAAAGCCTATTAATACTTGTATGTTCCAAGAAAAAGCAGCAAATAATGAAGCAACACCAAAAAAAATTTCAGCATATACATAAACTTTTTTCATAGAATACTTATTCGCAATCCATCCTGAAAATGGAATGCTTGCTCCCATCGCTAACATAAAACCAGTTATCGTCCATTGAACAAAATTTAATTTTGCTTGGAAATCTTGACTTAATTTATTTATTGCAATATTTATCATTGTAGAATCAAGCATCGGTGCAATCGATCCTAAAACCAATACCCATGCAATTACAATTAAATCTTTAGGAATGGGCACTAATTTGTTATTATCGTTCATTTTTAGAACTCCTATTTTATTTTTTAGATACACTGTGTATCTATATTACAAAAATGATAATAGTTCTTCTTCATAATTTTGTCAACATTTAAATACATGTTGCATCTAAAAATGATATAATAATAATAATATCTTTTAACTTAGGATGATTAAAAATGACTAAAAAAAATCGATCTAGAAAAACAAATAAAGAACTAATGAATGCAATTTTTCACTCTACAATAGAAATTTTAAACAATGAAGGATATTCAAATTTAACCTTTTCTAGAGTGGCTATTCTTGCTGGGACAACTCGTGCAGTTTTATATCGGCGTTGGGAGAATCCCTTTATGATGCTTTACGACGCTGAACAACATTTTTCGGACGATATATCATCTTTTTCAAATATTGACTTTTCAAATAGTTCTATGCGTGCTAATCTGGTCAGAGCTATTGGTCACTTTCATTCGTCCCCAAAATTTATCCGTGCTTATATGACTGAACTGGGTAATGACATGCCCTATGCCAAGAATCTTGCAAGTAAAATTAAAAAAGATAATTTATTTATCATGGGCCGCTTGTTAAAGCAGGCACAGCTTGATGGTGAAATCAAAAAAAATGTCAGTGATTATGTGAAATTGCTCCCATTTAATTTATTAATGTACCAAGCAATGCTAAATCCAGATGAATTAACCCATGCTTGGGTTAAGCAGATGATTGATGAGACCGTTATTCCAGCAATCATGGCACAACAGAAACAGCCAAAAAAGGAGTGAGACATAGGACGGGAAAATTTCCCGCCTTATATCTCACTCTCATTTAATTTATTAGACTTTAACAATTAATTAAAATGCCTTTTCCAGTGGAGGCACAACTTGTTTCTTACGTGAAACAACACCTGGAAGATCTACCTTGTCATCTACCAACTTAACGGCAAAAGCATTTTCAACAACATCCTTTGGTTCACCAACAACGAGTAAACGTGTATCGCTATTGAGGATATTTGTAACCATCAGTAAGAACAAATCATATCCTTCGGCTTTGCTTTCTTCCTCAATTGCACTACGCAAAGCAGCTTCGCGTGCAAAAACTTCGGTCAGATCAACAGTATTTATTTGGTCGATGCGAACAGTCTTACCGCCCATTTCAAATGACTTAGCATCTGCGTCGATTAATTCTTTCTCAGACTTACTGCCTAGGTTAGTCCCCGCCTTTAGCATTTCTAGGCCATATGTCTCATAATCAACATCCGCAATCTTAGCCAATTCCTTAACCGCTGCTTCATCAGCTGGTGTAGTTGTGGGTGACTTGAATAATAAGGTATCTGAAATAATCGCAGACAGCATCAACCCAGCTAATTTGGCAGGTATTTTCACATTATTTTGCTTGAATAACTTTAAAATAATTGTGCTTGTGCAGCCAACTGGTTCAGCATAATAATATAGTGGAGCAGCTGTTTCAAAGTTAGCAATGCGATGATGGTCAACAACATGTGTGACTGTTACATCTTTAATATCGGCAATACTTTGTTGGGCCTCATTATGGTCAACAAGCATTACAGCATCAACTTCTTTGCTAGCCTCTGTTACCACGCGTGGTGCCTCTGTAGCAAAATGTGCTAACACAAATTTTGTTTCTTCATTAGGTGTTCCCAATGCAACAGCTTCTGCATCTATATCTGAGTCAAGTTGATTTTGCAGGTATGCAAAAGCTTTAGCAGCAACGATTGCATCTGTATCTGGACTTTTGTGGCCAAAAACAAGTTCTTTCATCAAAAAAATCTCCATTCTTACTTAATTTAATTCTCTAATCTGATTTAACCTTGATTGCTTATTTCTGTCAAGCGTGAAATATAATTTTTTTGGCTCAAAAAATCATCAAAACTTGCTAGAAAACTCGCAATTCGTGGAATTTGATCTTTGTCCTTGCGAAAAACAAACGATAAATCAAAAGTAATTTCTGGATCAAAATGAGCCTCACTTAATTTCTTCTCATTTTCATTTTGATGCGAAATCACAAATGATGTCGGTAACGCTGTGTTAACACCTGTTGCTTGTGCAAACTCAAAGATTTGTTCTGGAGTTGCAAAATGAGCAACACTGTGCGGTTTATCAACCAATGCATTCTTATATGTCTCAAGTAGCGTCCCATTCAGATAATACTTTGGAGGGTATGTAACCCAATCACGATTCAATGTATCGTGTAATTTGATATGCCGTTTCTTTGAAAACTCGTTTTCACTATGCAAAAAAATTAAATTTTCTTCGATAATCTTCTTCGATTCATAAGGTTTCCAATTCTTAATACTATCATCCGGCAGATACATTACTGCTAGATCAATACTATTACTCTCAAGAAGTTCCCAAATCTCTTTGCGAGTCAACATATGATAAATAATTTTTACATCACTATGCTGCTTATAATATTCAATTGCGAATTGAGTAAAAACATGATCTTCCACTGAAGCTAGAATTCCGACACTGATATCCCCCTGAACAGCACTGGTTGATTGCTGAATCTCATCAGCTGCACGGTTCAATGTTTCATAAATTTGATGGGTCGCATCTAACATTGTATACCCTGCATCTGACAAGTGCAGTTTTTTACCAACGGAATAAAATAATGGTGCTCCAACTGTTCTTTCTAGCTTTTTTATTTGTTGCGTTAATGCAGGTTGAGTAATTCCTAAAATCTGCGCAGCTTGTGTATAGCTCATTGTTTCAGCTAACTGCAGAAAATAGCTGAGCGTCTTTGAAGAAAAAATGTTCTCTTGTTTTGTCTTCATACATTAGTTCCCCTCCATTATTAATCGTTAAATATTATTCGCTGTAGTCTGATAATCCATACGCTTCATATTTAATTTCTATATTAATAATAAACAAAATTCGGGGTACTTACAATAAAAAGTCAATTTTAAATTAAATATTTTTATAGAGAATTATTTTCGTCTTATGTTTGTCTACAAATAATTAGACCAAAGGACTGAGCCGAAGATAACTTTTGACTCAGTCCTTATATTTAAATCTTGTATTATGCAAAACAATGCACTTTGCTACTTCTAAATGCCATCCTCATCAGCTTCATCCAATGTTTGAGTCTCTCTGACACCAAATTCCTGAATTCCAGTTCTTGCAGCCACAATTAAATTCTGTGCAATCTCATGTACATCACTGGCTTGGGTTAAATCGGTTTGCAACCCGACTTCCAACAATGACCCCACATTACATCCTGCAACGACCGCAACTTCATATTTTTCTTTCTTATATACTGCTTGTTTATACGGGGTACCACCAATTAAATCACAGAAGAAAACTGCTTTAGAATCTTTTTTCAGAAATTCTTCAAATTGAGCAGCAAGTTTTTCTTCATTCATATCAGCAGAAAAATCAACATACCTGACATTGGGAATTGAACCTGCAAGCAACTTAACTGTTGATTCAATTCCAGTTCCAAAATTACCATGTCCTGTTACAATAATTTGCATCTTTAAAGAACTCCCATCCATGAAAATAGAATTGCTAAGAAAAATGTTAAAATTATCAATGTAACAGGATTAACATTCTTCTTTTTCAACAGCCAATATAGTAAAAATGTATAGGCTAATGGAAGAATATTTGGAAAAATATTATCGAAGAATTCCTTTTGTATCGAAATTGAGTGGGAGGATGTTACCTGTATTTTGGTAACTACATCAATTTGAACATAAGTTGCAATCAAGCCTCCAATAACCGTACATCCGAGAACACTGGCAGCATGTGCAACAATCGCGGAATTCTCATGTATCTTGGAGATAGCCTTAGTACCCGCTGAATAACCTAAATGAGCGATTGGAATTCTTGCCAAAAACATCGCAACATATACTATGAAAAAGACTAATGGGCCAAGAATACTGCCTTGTTTTGCAAAAGAAGCCGTTACACCAGCAACAATTGGTAAAATCGTATACCAAGTAATCGCATCACCAATTCCAGCAATTGGGCCAAACAAGGCCACACGTAAACCATCAATTGTTGAGCGTTCTTCACCATTTTCTTCCAGTGAAGCTTCAAGTCCCATCAACAAAGGAGCAGCATAATTATTAGTATTTATGAACTGTAAATTAGCTTTTACCGCTTCAATGAGTCCTTTTTTATCCGCACCGTATACTTTCTTTAATGATGGAATCATCGCAAAAGTCCAACCATCAGCTTGCATTCGCTGATAATTCATTCCTGACTGGTTAAATAATGATAACAGTCCCAGTTTAGTGATATCTCTTTTACTGAGTTTATTTCTTTCCTTCTTCTCAGATTCCATCTTCTTCACCTCCAACATCTTCAAGCGACTTTTCCATGTTCTTGAATTTCTTGTTTACATCTTGCTCTTTTTTCTCTCTGCCATATTCTATCCAAGCAAGAGAAGCACCAATGATTGCAACAGGCATTAAGTTTCCGAATTTAATGAAACATGCAGCAGTAAAGCCTAATAATAGATATGGAACATATTTTGCTTTCAACATGCTCTTGAGCAACAAACCAAAACCTACGGCCGGCAAGATACCCCCAGCAATTGTAAATCCGTGACTTAACCAAGTGGGCATTGAGTTAACCAATGTCTTCATTAATCCCTGTGCTCCATACACACTTAAGAATGAGAAGACACTATATGCTAATGCTACTAATACAGTTGGCAAGAGCACAATCATTCCAAATTTACGAAACTCTCCTTTTGCAACATACTCATCAGCCTTCTTCGTAAAAACAGAAAAAATTGAATAACAAAGTAAAATTATATATTGCATTAAAATACTGAATGGCAACGACAAGCCAATCGCCGTTGCTGGGCTGTGTCCTGTAGTATGTGCGATAACAACAGTCATTATTCCTGCCATGATAGGATTTGGCGGCTGAGTCCCCCCAACTGGAGTTAACCCCGCAAATGCAAGTTCAGTTAATCCTCCAGCAATTATACCTAGTTTCAGGTCTCCTATCAGAAATCCTGTAACTGTACATACGATCATAGGTCTAAATATGTAAAAACCCTCTAACCAAAAATCAATTCCGGCGATAATAGCAAAAATTGCTATCAATATCCCCTGTGTTAAAGTAATTGCCATTTAAATCACATCCTTAATTGCAATTTTTCTCTCCTCTGGAACATCCTGAATATAAACATTTACCCCTAAATCAACCAACTTGCTAAATGAATCCTTGTCATTCTGATCAACATAAACCTTCTTTGTAAGCTGTACCTTACCTTCACTGTAATGCATATTACCAACGTTTAAATCGGCAATTGGAACCCCACCTTGCACTAAGTTCAGTGCATCTTGCGGAGTTTTAACAATCAAGAAGATTTTTTGTCTTGGACTAGCTTTTTCAATTGTAGTGGCTGTTTTCTCCAATGACCAAAAACGAATACCTACACCTGAAGTTTCTGCTGTTGCTGACATTAATTCTTGCTGCAATTCACTCTTTGCCGCAGCATCATTTGCTACCAACAAAAGGTTGGCACCAATTGAAGAAGTCCAAACAACACCGACTTGTCCATGTACTAAACGATTATCAATTCTAGTTAAAATAATATTTGGTGTCCCCATTTAAAATTCCCCCTTTTTATCTGATTAGCCTATCATCTATGCAAACCAACTTTAATAGTATCTCGTTTTACTGAAATAGTAAATATTCAGCTAAATACATAGGTGAGTTACTTATATTAGATGTAAGAAATTGTAACATTGCTTAGCTATATGTAAAGTGGTGTAGACCAATAAGTTATATAAATAACATTTATTGCACTAAAACTTATTTTATTTCCCTAATTACCCATAAATATTTTCTTTACAAACATTTTCAAAGAATTTCAAATATAGTTTTTTAATAATTCAAAACTAGATGAACAACTTTAATTTATAGAATATTTCTTGTAAAAAATCAATCAGTTATGAAACTATATCAAAATAGAATTTATGATTTAGCTTTTCAGGCATGCCCTCAAAGCTCAATATAGTATGTCCTTTGCTTCATCTTACTTAGATGTAAGTCGAGAAATACTAATATTTATTGATTTATTAATACTCTATGTTAAAATTCGAATAAGTCACTATTGAAGAGCGCTTTACATCGAAACTCTAATAAAGCTAGCTTTAAAATACATATATTCATTTTAATTTTTCCTAATACTTCTTCACTCAAATTATTTTTCACTAACAATATTAACTTGGAGGTGCTCACAATAGATATCAATATTTTACTTTTCAACAACTTCGAACCTCTTGATGTTTTTGGACCGATGGAAGTATTCTTGCATGCACATGGATTTCGGGTAACTTTATTTACACTTGATGAATCTCAAAAAATCAAGAGTTACAATCAAATCCACTTAGATGTTAAGTCAGTATCTGACATCAATAAAAAAGGTGTATTACTAATTCCAGGTGGACCAGCTACAAGAACCTTAGTAACTGATACTGATTTTCTTAAAAATCTTGAATCATTGGCAGTAGAAGCCACATATTGTCTAACTGTTTGTACAGGCTCTGCTTTACTAGCGGCTACGCATTTCATGAATCATAAAAAAGCAACTTCAAACAAATTAGCTTTTAACTGGGTAAAAAGCATTAATACTCAAGTTAATTGGATTAAAAATGCTCGTTGGATCATTGATGACCATCTTTATTCTTCTTCAGGTGTATCCGCTGGCATTGACATGTCACTGGCATTCTTGTCAAATATCGTCAATGAAGATTTTGCAGATAACATTGCTAAACAGATTGAATATATTCGCGTTAAAAATAATGATAATGATTCGTTTGCATGAGTTCATGCTTACTATTAATTTACCGAATGCTATTTTATCTAAATTATATTTTCTTTGCTAATCATACAAAATAAAAATTCTCCGTCTAACTTTGAATTATTCATAACAAAGTCCTCGATATTTTATATTTCATAATAAATTTTCACTATTTAAATATTCTTTAACTACTTTTAGCTTAAAATTGTAGGTATAACTGTATATCAAAAAAGTACCTCCAAAACTTGATTTGCATATCCAAGTTTTGGAGGTACTTCGCTTATGTCATACTCTCATCTTTTTCGATTGACCATAAACAATTACATTAAAATCGGCTCAAACTTGTACTTTTACTCCAAATATCCTTGATAATCTGCAACATGTAACAGCTTCTCAGCATTTTTTACACGTTCTGGTGTTGGGGGTTCAATACCATCAAGGTCATACTTAATACCCATCTCCTTGTACTTATGGACCCCCATCGTATGATATGGGAGTACCTCCACTTTTTTAACATTGTGTAGCGTTTTAATATAATCGCCCAACTGTGCTAAATAATTATCATAATCGGTTCTCTCAGGAATCAGAACATGACGTATCCAAACCGGTTTATCAATCTCTGATAAGTATTGACACATATCTAAGATATTCTCATTCCTAAATCCTGTAAGTTTACGATGTTCGTCAGAATTGATATGCTTGATATCCATCAATAAGATATCCGTAACTTTCATTAACTCATTGAAGTTGTCAAACCATGGCTGGCGCCTAGTAAATGGTTGTCCACACGTATCTAGACAAGTGTTAATACCCAACTTCTTGCATTTAGTAAATAGTTCCAAAGCGAATTCTGTCTGAAGCATTATTTCGCCGCCACTAAGTGTAATTCCACCCTTTTCACCCCAAAATTGCCGATATGGAAGTGCCATCTTAAGGATTTCATCTGTTGTCATCTCACTCCCAACATTCTTACGCCATGTATCAGGATTATGGCAGAATTGACAACGCATATTACATCCCTGCATAAAGACAACAAAGCGAATACCTGGCCCATCAACTGCACCAAAGCTTTCAGTTGAGTGTACATACCCAATTATTTTACCATCACGCATTGGAACTTTGCGTTCATGCATTTGCCTTTGTACCATCTATCTTACCTCCTCTTACTGCCTAGAAAGACAAAAGGATTGTGGCACCCGCCCAATCCTTTTGATCTCATCACATTCAAGTGCTGAATTTGTCTATTTAAAAGCTTTCACTACTTGCATTACATACTTTGATGGAAAGTTCTTGAAATAACATCATCTTGTTGTTCTTTAGTTAAATCTGCAAAGTATACACAGTAACCAGAAACACGAATTGTCAATGTTGGATACTCCTCAGGATGAGCTTGAGCATCAAGTAATGTCTCACGTTTGAAGACATTGATATTCAAATGATGTCCGTTGTTCTTCATATATCCATTAATCATATTAACTAAAGCATCTTTCTGCAGCTCTTCATCATGACCTAACGTTGTTGGTGTTACAGCAAAGGTATTTGAAATGCCATCTGTTGCATATTGATAAGGAAGCTTAGCTACTGACAATAATGAAGCTAATGCTCCACTTTCTTCTGCCCCATATGCTGGATTAGCACCAGGAGCAAACGGATCACCCTTTTGACGTCCATCAGGTGTTGTCCCTGTATTCTTGCCATAAACAACATTTGATGTGATTGTCAAAACAGAAGTTGACAACTTTGAGCCACGATATAGGTGATGCTTATTCATCTTCGTGTAAAGTGATTTAACCAGCCAAACTGCAATTTCATCAGCACGATCGTCATTATTGCCATAACGTGGAAAATCATTGTCTGCTTTAAAATCAACTGCAATTCCATCTTCATCACGAATAACTTTCACATGACCATACTTGATTGCCGAGATTGAATCTGCTGCAACAGATAAGCCAGAGATACCAGTTGCAAAAGTCCGATCTAGATTTGTATCTTTGAGTGCAAGTTGAGCTGATTCATAGTAGTACTTATCATGCATGTAATGAATTGTATTTAATGCATTGACATAAACATCAGCTAACCAATCAAGCATTGAATCAAATTTTTTCATAAATTCATCATATTCAATATATTCAGATGAAATTGGCTCGTAGGCAGGCCCAACCTGTGCCTTACCAATCTCATCTTTACCACCATTAATTGTGTAAAGAACTGTTTTAGCAAGGTTTGCACGTGCTCCAAAATATTGAATTCCATTTGCCACAGGTTGTGCTGATACACAACAAGCAATTGCGTAGTAGTCAGTGCCCCATTGTTTACGCATTAAATCATCATTCTCATATTGAATGGTTGAACTCTCAACCGAAACTTCAGCTGAATAATGTTTGAATGTATCCGGTAATTTTTGTGACCATAACAACGTAATATTAGGTTCAGGAGCAGCGCCCATGTTCTTCAAAGTATTGAGGAATCTAAAGGCCGTCTTTGTAACATGATGTTCACCGTCAATTCCCATCCCTGCTAATGATAACGTTGCCCAGATTGGGTTACCAGAGAATAATGAATTATATTCAGGTGTACGAATAAAGGAAACCATTCGTAGCTTCATTGTGAATTGGTCAATTAACTCCTGTGCTTCTTTTTCATTCAAAATACCGCGTTCAATATCACGTTCAACAAAAATATCAATGAAAGTATCAACTCTACCGATTGACATTGCTGCACCATTTTGTTGTTTAATAGCCGCTAAATAACCAAAATAAAGCCACTGGATTGCCTCTTGAGCTGTCGTTGCAGGTTCAGAAATATCGTAGCCATATGATGCTGCCATATCCTTAATCTGGTTGAGTGCTCGAATCTGTTCTGAGATTTCTTCTCTCATTTGGATGACACTATCTGTCATTTCACCATCACCATAGTTGTCCAAGTCATCTAGTTTAGATGCAACTAAGTAATCAATTCCATAAAGTGCAATTCTAGGAAAATCACCAACTATTCTGCCACGCCCATATGCGTCAGGAAGACCTGTTACAATCTTGTAATGACGTGCTCTCTTAACATCTGGAGTATAGGCATCAAAAACACCTTGATTATGTGTCTTTGATAATTCAGTAAAGAAATGTTCCATCTCTGGATCAAGCTTTAAGCCATAAGACTCAAGTGCATCTTTTGCCATACGAATCCCACCATAAGGCATCAACGCTTTCTTCATCGGTTTATCTGTCTGGAGTCCCACAATTTTCTCAAGGTTTTTATCAAGGTAACCTGGGCCATGCGAAGTAATTGTCGAAACGACCTTTGTATCTGCATCAAGCACCCCGCCAGCAGCGCGTTCTTCAAGCTTTAAAGCAACTAAACGATCATTAAGTGCCTTTGTTGCAGGTGTTGCATCTTCAAGAAATGACTCATCACCATTGTATTGTTTAAAGTTTTGCTGGATAAAATCACGAATATCAGTCTCTGACTGCCAATTTCCACCATTAAATCCTTCCCATGCCTTTGGTTCTACTCTCTTCTCAAGTTGTTTCATTATCAAATGCCTCCTTATGAAGTCAAATACAGTTATAATGCAAACGCTTTCTACATTTGAATAATAGCACCTTTTCACTTTCTAAGCAATAGTTTTCACAAATTACAAAAAACATTTTATTATTAAGGTTTTAGAACAGCTATTAGGTGGTGTAAAACATTTTTTTAAATTGTGTTCTATTACACATATGATTATATATCAGACACCCACTGTTCTAAAAATTAATTGTAATAAAATACCCCATAACTTAGATATTAGTCCAGATTATAGGGTACACTATAAAAGTTTTTTTGGGGGGGTCACTATGTTTTGCCAGCCCTCTATTTGTTATGAATAAATGTATTTTGTGACTTACATCGGCACTAAAGTACCGAGCTTCTAGGAACAAGCATAACTTATCTCATACATTTCAGTATTCGACAGCGGTTTACTCTATTTACTATGGTTTAGCCCAAACCAAGTTTTAATATATTTTTACTTGCATTTACATCTCTATCTAGCTGTGTATGGCATTGAGGACAAGTCCAAGTGGTTGGGATCAAAAGCTCTCTATTTATTCCGTGTAAACGTGTTCCATAAGTCAAAATTCTCCGTCTAACTTCGAATCACTCATAGCAAAGTACTCGCTATGTTCGCAATTTCGAGTTAGTACTCAAATTTTCCCAACTTATGTCTCACTCTCTTACCATCATCATATCCACAATTAAAGCAGACTTGACCAGTCTTGTATGGATTAACCACACTAAGTATTTTGCCATACCAATTACATTTATATTCCAGCATTAATCTAAGCATTCTCCAAGATTGATTAGCGATTGCTCTAGCTAGTTTGTGATTCTTAATCATATTATTAGTTTTCAAACCTTCAATCACTATTTTGTCATAGTCTTTAACTAACTTGACGGTAAGCTTATGAAGATAATCTTTCCTCTGGTTAGCTATCTTTTCACTATATTTAGCTACCATCTGTTTAGCCTTGGTATAGTTCTTAAAGTTGGCTAGTTCTCTAGGTTCAACGACTTTGTTGTGTTTATCCCAAGCTATTTCTTTTTGTGCTAATAGTCTTCTTCTAGCTAGTCGTCTTTCCCAGTAGCGTTTCTTCTTAGCAAGAATCTGATCAAACCTAATTGTCGGATATTTAACAGCATCTGATGTGCTTATTAAATCGGCTATCCCCATATCCAAACCGACAGCTTGACTTGTCTTACCAAATTGTGTTTGGTTTTCACACTCAATTAGTAAAACACAGTAGAACTTCCCCGTTGGACTTAACTGGATAGTAGTCGACTTGATTTTGTCATCAGTGAACTTTCCTCTGTACTTCATAATACCTAATTTAGGCAGTTTCAAATAATAATTATAACATTGTTATTTATATATTTAGACTTAAAACTTTACTTTGGGAACTTTCGCGACTTAAATTTAGGATATCCCCCAAGCTTTTTAAAAAATCTTTGGAAAGCTACAGCTAGAGTTTCACAAGTGTCTTGCAGTGAAGTGCTTTCAGATTGTTTTAACCATGAATATTCTTTTTTTAATTGCCTTAATAAGAAGTTCATTGCAAAACCATTTAAGAACTTAGAATCTTTATTGTTTTTATAGTACTTACTTTGCATCTCCAACATCTGATTCCAAACAAATCTAGTCGCTCCAAAGTTCTCAACTATTTGTTTTTGTTGTTCTAAATTAGGATATATCCGTAGTTTAAGTCCTTGATACATTCAGATTCACCTCCGTTCTTATGATTTACTCAGCATAACATATGTTAATTTAAAGTCCGATATATTTATTGCTGTTATTAAGTGATTGGAGCTATACGCATGTTACAATCGAACCAATGTTTATGACTTTAATTTTCATTTAGTGTTTGTTACTAAATACAAAAAGAGTATTTTTACCAATGAACAAGCTAGAAGTGTTATGAAAGACATCTTGTACACAATAGCAAACAATAACAATACTGAAATTGAATATATTGAGGTTATGCCTGACCATGTTCATATGATGTTAAGTTTTTCTCCAAAACAGACACCCAGTTCCATTGTTAAGTCTTTTAAAGGAACAACTTCAGCTAGAGAGTGGTTTAAACAGTTTCCAGAAACAAAAGAATAGCTTTGGGAAGGACATCTATGGTCGCATAGCTATTTTATGAGTACTTTAGGAAATGTTTCAAAAGAAGTAGTTGCTAAATATATTGAGAATCAATTAACAGAATACAATTCTGGTCGGTCAAAGCCCTAATTCATCTTACGCTTAAAAGCATAAATTTTCTTAGTTACCGACCCTATAAAATCTATATAAGTTGGGATGATAACTAGAACATAAACACCAATCACAATAAGGTCATCAAAATTAGAATTCCTGCAACGATATATACATATTTCATATGATTATTATTTCTTTTACTTTTGTTTTCCTTAAAATACGCTAAAACACCAGCTAAAGTCAAAAGAATTCCAACTATAAAAACTAAAAAATTACTATTCATGTTAATCACATCCTAAACTAAATTCATTTTAAGATTCCAAAACCGTATCCAATAATTCCAACTGCAAATAATGCAAAAATCAAAATAATTGGATTTACCTTTTTTCTTAATAAATACATCATTAAAACTGTTAATCCTAGCGCTGGCAAACCAGGACAGAGTTCATCTAATATATTTTGCAATGTTGTGATCGTTGTTTTTCCAGCTACTGTCGTTTTTGAAATTACTAATGGAATATTGATAGTCGTCCATTTATTTACCAAGACTCCCATAATGAATAGGCCAAGAACAGATGCACCCTCAGTTAATTTTGGTAACAAGTTTCCTGAAATATCTTTTACTAGCCCTAATCCACGATTCAATCCAATTTGAAGCCCATACCACTTCAATGAAAGCCTGACACCATTAAATGCCAAAAAGAAGATTAATGGACCAAACCACGAACCCGATAGCGCTAAAGACGCACCCAACGCTGCTAAAATAGGTCGTAGAGTTCCCCACATTAATGGATCTCCTACACCTGCTAAGGGTCCCATTAACCCGACTTTCAAACTTTGAATCGTACTTTCGTCAATATCTTCTCCACTTGCTTTTCCTTTTTCTAAAGCCATTGTCACACCAACGATAGGTCCGCATACCGCTGGTGTTGTATTGAAGAATACTAAATGTCGCTTGAGTGCCTTGACCTGTTCATCCTTTGTCTTATAAACTCTCCTGATTGTTGGAATCATGTCAACACAAAATGCCAGACCATGAATTGTCTCATAATTAAAAGATGCTTGTTGAAAATTCTCAAAAATAAACGTTTGCATGATATCTTTTTTTGTTAAGTCTGTTTTTTCATCTTTCACCGTAGTCATCCCCTTCCTAGTCCTCCAACTCATCATCTGCTAATTCAGATTCTTGGTTAAGATTCTTACTTCCATTCGCATTGTTTTTTAAATTTGGCAGTGAAAACTTTGGATTCAATTGGACATAAATTATTGCAAATACCAGCCCAACAACACCAAATGCTAATAGACTCAGCTTCAAGTATCCTCCTAAAACAAAACCTAAATAGAAGAATGGCATCAGATATTTTACACTCATCATGTTAAGAATCATTGCATAACCTACAACCACAATGAAGCCACCCGCAACGGTCAAACCGCCGGTAACAACTGCCGGTAAAGCATTCAACATCGTTTTTACCATGTCTGGGCTCACAAATATTGCAACTATAGTGGTTGGAATTGATACCCTTAAAGCCTGAACAAATAATGCAGAGAAATGCAGTGCAATGATCTTATTAAACTTTGCCTCTTCAGCCATCTTAACGGCTGCATGTTGAAAAATAACGGTAATTGTTCTGGCAAAAACAGTTAATACTTGACCTGCGGCAGCTACGGGCAATGCAATTGCAATCCCCTTTTGAATATCTTGCCCGCCGATAATTACTAAAATAGTAGCAATTGTACTGGCAAGTGCTGAATCTGGGGACTGTGCTGCTCCGATATTCATCCAGCCTAATGCAATCAGTTCAAGTGTCCCACCTAGGATTAAGCCCTTTGCTGGATCACCTAAAATAATTCCCATGACACTACAAGCTATTAAGGGTCTGTGTGTTTGAAATTCATCCAAAACACTGCCTGCTCCCGTAATAGATGACCATATAAAGACCAATATGATTTGTATAACAGACATAAATATCACTCCTTAAATTTTTCTGCAATTTTGTCCATGAAATTTGTATGCGGATCTGATTCAACGACCTGCAAATCTAAATGCACACCCAGACTATTCAGTTCTTTGAATGCCGCAACATCTGCACTATCAACAGAAATAGATTTAGTGACTTGCGTTTTCCCTTCTCTAAACTGCATTCCACCAATATTCAAATTATTTAAAGAAACTCCTCCTTTAACCAAGTTCAAAACTTCGCTCGGTTTTGTGAATAGATAGAATACTTTTTCATCTGCATATTTAGGATTGTTGTAAACTGCTATTGCTTTTGCGACGTTTACAATATTGACTTTCATCCCTGGTGGACACGCTTGCTTTAATAAAGTCTTACGAATGTCATCTTGATACACATCTGCATCAACGATAATAATCCTGTCAGCTTTTGACTTTTTTGACCATACCGTTGTCACTTGTCCATGAATAAGTCGATCATCTATCCTCGCCAATGTTATTATCATTAGAATTCCTCCTCATCTTGTTCTGTTAAAGACTTACTCAATACCCTTGTGTAGTCTTTACTATTTTGTAAAATCAGATTTACCAGCTCCTTTACGCTCATTGTCTTTTTATTCATTGCAACTTCTAGACATATTGGAAGTGACATCCCTGAAATAACATCAGTAATTTTGTTTTCCAGAGACCTTGTTGCGACTGCGTTATATGGTGTACCCGAATAGAGATCAGCAATTGCTAAAATTTCTTCATTCTTATCAAACTTTTCCAATAAATCATCAATTTTAGCTTTCAAACTATCTAGACCTTCATTTGGTAAAAAAGTTATTGGATAAAAATCTTCAGTTTCTCCAACTATCATCTCAACAGCTTTTTGCATACTAATTGCTGTATTATAATGACCAATTAAAATAACTTTCATGGTCTTCCTCCTTCTACCCTCTTGATTTTCCACCGGCTACGTTGACTGTTACACCAGTGATATAACTTGCCTTGTCAGACAGTAAGAACGCTACAAAGGTTGCAACTTCACTCAATTTTCCACTTCGACCCAGTGGTGTTGTACTTGTACTTTGATAGCCTTCTCTCAATTTTTCAACAGTAATTCCGCGTGTATATGCCAATGCTTTTTCATAACCTTCAGTGCGCAGACCTGTTGCCTCCATAATTCCTGGGGCGACCCCAACAACTCGAACATTGTATTTTCCAAGTTCCTTTGCCCATGAACGGCTTAACCCATTTATCGCCGCTTTTGTTCCTGCATAAATACCTTGCCCTTGGGAGCCTTCCAAGCTTGCTTCAGAGGACATGTTAATTATCACTCCACTTTTTTTCTTGGCTAGTACTCGTGCGACCGCTTGCGACATGAGTAAAACACTTTTTACATTAATTGAAAAAATCTTATTGAATGTCTCTTCATTTAACTCATATTCTCCCTTAGGATCGTCCAAATCCACCAAGAGTTTTGGTAAATTTATTCCTGCGTTATTAATGACACCATCGATGTCTTTAAAAGTATCCAGTGTTTCTTTAACTGTATTTTCTATCTGTGCCAAAGATGTCACATCAGTTTTTATAAAATGAAGATTATCATGCACATAATCCATTTTTTTTAAATCTGCATTCACCACTTTTGCTCCATCATTGAGTAATTCTTTCACTATTGCTTTCCCAATCCCAGATGATCCTCCAGTTACAATATAAACTTTATCTTTCAAATTCAACCAATCCATAATATTAAATCCTCCTTCTATCATTTGTGAAAAAACTGTTTTTTGACTTGTTGGAAGTCATAATAATTTTCTAATTCCTTTACAACCAATATCTTAAGACCGCCCCTAAAATATGTAAACGCTTTTTTAAATTACTCACATTTGTGATAAAATGTTCAAAAGGAGTGATTTATAATGACATATTCAGATAAAAAACAAATCGAACGGTTGCTCAGAATCTCTAATCTGTACTACAACCAAGGACTTTCACAAAAAAATATTTCCGATCTTTTGCATATTCATAGGACAGAAATAAGCCGACTACTAAAGAGAGCTAAAGATATGGGTATCGTAAAAGTTACAATTAATAATCCGTTAGAAAGGGAAACAGTCGAATTGGAAGACTTTCTATGCCAAAACTTTCATTTAAAAAAAGCCATTGTCTCATCCACAGAAAAAAACAGTTCGTATAACGACGACCTAGAGAGCGTATCAATATCTGCAAATAATCTTATAAATGAACTAATCAAAAACGGTAGTGTTATCGGACTTTCCTGGGGTGAAACATTAAAAAACACTGTTTCGAATTTTTCACTTGAAAAACAAATTTCAAATGTCTCAGTTGTCCCTCTGATTGGAAGCCCCATGGGACAACTTGATATTTCATGTCAGGCAAACCATTTAGTACATCAGATGTGCGAAAAAATTCCACACTCCAACATGTTTTACTTAGATTCTCCTGTTTTTATTAATTCAGAATCAGCAATGAGAGAGATTTTAGCAACAGCAACAAATCGTAATTCAGTTCAGATGTGGGATAAAGTTGACATTGCATTGGTTGGGATAGGTAGTGCAAAAATGACAGATAACTATAATTGGCGCGAATTCTACAAAAGAAATGGTTCTGGAAAAATATATCAAAAATCAATGGTGGGAGATGTTCTCTCACAATCCTTTTCAATCAATGGTGATGAGTGCCAGGAAATTTATCCAAACCTTGTTGGGGCGAGTTTGTCAAAATTACGAAAGATAAAAAATGTTGTGGGCATAGCTGCTGGAGAGAAAAAAGTTGAGGCTCTAATTGGTTGTTTGAATGCACAGCTGCTTGACTATCTTGTAACAACTGACGAGGTCGCAAAAATAATTAAAAAAATAGTTTTATCACAAACGTGAGTTTTAATATTATTTAATAATAGCCCTGAAATTTAGTGATATCATGATTTTGTTGGAAGCCATATTATAATAACTTCTTTATTTCACAAAAATGAAGGGTGGAATACAAATATGAAAAGCATTGGACTTAGATTATACGGAAAAGAAGATTTAAGGATTGAAGAATTCGAATTACCGGCTATCACTGAAGATGAAATCTTGGCAACGGTCGTAAGTGATACTATGTGTATGTCTTCATGGAAATTAGTCAAGGAGGGGGAAAATCACAAAAAGACTCCGAATAACCTTGCTAAGAACCCAGTTTTGATTGGCCATGAATTTTCTGGCAAATTATTGAAGGTCGGTAAAAATTTACAGCAGAAATTCAGTGCAGGTGAAGACTATGTTGTCCAGCCAAACCTAGCACGCGATGATACTCCCTTTGTTCCAGGATATTCATATCCATATATTGGCGGGGATGCAACCGTTGTCGTAATTCCTAAAGAAGTAATGGATTTGAATTGCCTGATTACTTTCCATGGACAAGCATACTATGAAGGCTCCTTGTGTGAACCTTTAAGTTGTGTAATTGCTGCATTTGATGCACAATTCCATTTGATTCCACATACTTACAACCACAAAATGGGAATTAAAGAACGTGGAAATATGTTGATGCTTGGTGGCACCGGTCCAATGGGGCTACTTGCTATCGATTATGCAATTCATTCAGATATCAAGCCAAAAACTTTAGTAATAACTGATATTAATCAAGAAAAATTAGATCGTGCTAAACACTTGTACCCTTCAGATGAAGTCGAAATGATTTTTTTGAACGTAAACAATTTATCTATCAGTGAACAACAAGAGTTATTATCTTCAGCAGTTAATGGGGCTGGCTACGATGATGTCTTCTCAATGATCAGCGTCTCTCCAATTGTTACTCTAGCAGGCAAATTATTGGCTCCAGACGGTTGCTTGAATCAATTTGCTGGCCCGATGAACAAGGACTTTAATGCAACACTGAATTTTTATGATGTTCACTATAACTTCACACATGTTACAGGAACATCTGGAGGAAATGCAGAAAATGAAGCAAAGGCTGCTCAAATAATAGCCAGTGGAAAATTAGATGTTGCAAAAGTAATCACACATGTTTTAGGACTCGACTCTGCTGCTGAGACAACTTTGGCACAGCCAGATATTGGCGGCGGGAAAAAGCTTACCTATCCCGGAAAAAAATTCGACAGAATTGAACTGGCCAAAGTTGATGCAAATTCTGAACTTGGTAAAATTTTAGTTAAACATGGTGGAATTTGGTCTCCAGAAGCAGAACAATGGATTCTTTCAAATATGCCTGACATTTCCATCTAAAATGCTATAAAACAAACAATATCTTTTTTTACTGGGAACTGGATCAAAAGTCAAACTTTGTCCAATCCCAGTATTTATTTTAGAAAAATATTTTCCATTAAATTAAACTTCTCCGTCCGATTGTAAATTTAAAATAAAAAAACGAGGAGCTATAATGCGCTGATATACGCATCTATAACTTCTCGTTTCATTTTTATATTTGTTATTTATTTATTGCCTGGATAATATTCTTACTACACACTAGTACACCCATTACAATTCCTATAATTCCAAATGCAATTGCAAAACCAACCTGATCAATCATCCATCCAACAACTGGAAATAGAACGATCATAAACGCTGAAAAAATTACACTTGCAACACTCAACAACGTTGCTCTCTGTTTTGACTCAATTAATTTGTTATAGTAATTACTAAACAATGGACCAACGATCGCACTTAATGCCTTGAGGAGCATGAATAATAAAAGCATAATTATCCCATTTCTAAAAAAGATTAATGGAATCAACCCAAGGATTGGTACTATTAGAAAACGTAGAATATTAAGCTGGCTAAAACGATTTGTAATCCTTGGCGTTACACTAATAGCGAGTACAGCTATAACTGAAGAAATGACCATAATTCCAGAAATCATGACTCCAGAAAAATTATTACTCTTCATAACAGATTGGTAGTAATAATAGTAACTTGTACAAATCAAATCAATCATAGCCTGATAGATCATCAAGTTACGCAAGAACTTCTCTTTCTTCAAAATGCGCCACGAAGACCTAATCAATTCACTAATTGTCAGTTCTGCTTCTTTCTCAGTATCGATTTGAATCTGTGCAGTTTTCAGTGGCTCTTTCAAAAACAACACTGAAATAAGTGCCAAGAATCCAACCAAAATCGCAATTACATAGGTTAGTTCAAAATGCCAATGTACAAGGAACCCTGCGATAACAACACCTATTGTATCTGCAACTTCAAAAATAATCTCTGTTTTACTAATAATCTTTGGAAAATCCGAAGTTTGCTTGCTCTCAATTAGTGAATCATACATCATCGCATCAATCGTTCCTGATTGCAGGTTATACGAAAATGCACTTAATATAAAACTAAATGCAAAAAGCCAAAATGATTGTGCAAGTAGCATTATCACAGCTGATAGAATTGACATGAGCCTACCTGCAATTAGGACTGTTTTGTAAGAAAAGCGATCAGCTAGTAGTCCACTTGGCACTTCGAACAAAAAACTTCCAATGTGAAAAATACTTTCACATAATCCGACTTCAAACAATGTCAGCCCTGCATGTTGCAGATAAATTACCCAAAGTCCGGTTACTCCAAAGAAAGAAAAAAAGCTGTAATAGTAACTATATTTGATATTTTTATGATATTTAATTTTCAATTTTTACACTCCAATGATTTAGAAGATTATTAAAACCTTCTCTTTTTTATATTCATTAGAGTGTTACAACATATGTGATATACTTTTTCTTTGCTAACCAGTCATGCATTTTTTATTCACCTACCAAAAAGGAGCGCTAAGTCACTCTTTTTGAATCTTTTTATTTATCAACACTTTGTAGCATTCTAGCAAGTGCTTCTTGCCATGTTGGAATTTCAAATCCTGTAGCTTTTGCCTTGCTCAAATCCATAATCGAATGAGCAGGTCTCGTTGCCTTTTGTGGAAATTGTACACTTGTTAGTGGCTCCACTTCAACTTTGTCATTCTTTAAGATTTCACTTGCAAAATCATACCACGTGCAGGCATTATCGTTTGAGAGGTGATAAACCCCGTAATCAGCGTGATTTTCAACTGTATACGTCATAAATTCTGCAAGTGTTCTCGTCCAAGTAGGTCTTCCAAATTGGTCAGCTACAACTGTTATCTTTGGATGCAGCTTTGCAAGTCGCTGCATCGTAAAAACAAAATTCTTACCATATTTACCAAACACCCATGATGTTCTGATAATATAGTATTTGCTTGCAAAATTTTGAATTGCTTTCTCACCGGCAAGTTTTGCCTTACCATACTCATTCAGCGGGTTAGTTTGTGCGTCAACCTTATATTCTCCAGCAGTTAAATTACCATCAAAAACATAATCGGTACTAATGTATATAATAGTCGCCGCAACCTTTGCAGCCGCCTTAGCAATATTTTCAGTACCAATTTTATTAACCAAGTAATTTAATTCTTTGCCCTCATCTTCAGCGGCATCTACCGCTGTATAAGCCGCACAATGATAAATTACTGTAGGCCTAAGTTTCTGAACATATTGCAAGACACTCTGCTCATCAGTAATATTCAATTCTTTCGAACTCGGTGCAAGATACTCGACTTTCTTTTCATCAAACAAGTGCCGTAATTCCGAACCAAGTTGTCCACTTCCACCTGTAACTAGTATCACTTTGTCACCTTCTTACTTATTTTAAAGTACATAACACAACATAATCAAATTCAAAAATTAGGCAATAAAAGCTCCAAGTATTTTTAAAAAATAAATCATTAATTAGTTTCTGAATTATCTAATAGAACTCTGCTTGAATATCCTTTAATTCTTTGTCGAACAATTCCAAAATTAACTCATCGCTTTGCTTTCTGTAAAGATGTCCTAACTCTTCATTTTTTCCCTCAAAACTTAAATCAGAAGATTTATCTTCTTTATGGTCAATAGAAATATCTGGTATAAATAGCATTTTTAGTTTTGCTTTTTCAAACAATATTTTCAGAACCATTTCCTCTCCATAAAGAAATGTTTTTGGATATAAATATGGGAAAACCCGAAAATAATTTGATGTCAGTAGAATTGCAGATCCATGAAGCAAATTTTTCTTACTCAAAATTTGTTTGCTTTCACATGAAGTAAGCAAATTATCCTTCTCATTTTTTTTAATTAACAAGTTTTCCTGATACTTTATTTTGAAATTTTTTAATGAAAAAAAGAACGAGCTTTTAAGTAATTCATTCTTTACTTTTTGTTTAAAGCTTGGCTCTTGAGGTTCTAAACTTTGTATTTCTGAAATAATACTTTTTTTTGAAAAATCCCAAAAAGCAGGATTTTGATTTTTAAAAAGCTTCCCTATAATTGAAGTTCCCACAGCCCCGACATCTGCTGCAATAGATTGCCTTTGGAGCTTGTCCAAAAATGTAGAATCCGAAAATACTAAATCATTATTACATAACAAAATATTATCGATATATAATTTGTTTTTCAAAAAATTAATTCCTAGATTATTTCCCCTAGCAAAGCCTAAGTTCTTGTCACTTTGTATTAAAAAAATATTGTCAGAATTACCGATTTCTTTTTTTATTTTCCTAACTGAGCTATTATTCGATCCATTATCAACAATCACAATCGAGATATTTTTAACAGTTTGTGCCTTAAGCGAATTAAGACACTCAATAGTATCCTCGTAATTCAAATAATTTAATAAAATAATCCCCATTTTTTTTATCAAACAATTCATCCCCAATTAAGCAACAAATTTATATGCATATCTGGTTTTAAAAATTATTTATTGCCCATTCTTTGCGTAGTTTTCTTCAACTTTTGCCTTCACTGACTTCCACCAATCTTCATTCTCCGTGTACCACTTGATTGTCTCGGCTAATCCTTCACGAAAATCTGTGAACTGTGGCTTCCATCCTAATTCTGTCCGTAATTTTGTTGAATCAATCGCGTAACGCAAATCATGCCCAGGACGATCTGCTACGTGTTCATAGTCATCTTTTGCGTGCCCCATCAATTCAAGAATCATTTCCATGACAGCCTTATTATCTTGTTCACCATCTGCACCAATCAGATAAGTCTCACCGATTTTCCCTTTTGTCAGGATTGTCCAGACTGCCGATGAATGGTCATTCGTATGAATCCAGTCACGGACATTCTTGCCAGTTCCATATAATTTGGGCTTGATTCCACTCAAAACATTAGTAATCTGGCGCGGGATGAATTTCTCAATGTACTGATATGGGCCGTAGTTATTCGAGCAATTTGAGATCGTTGCTTGTAATCCAAATGATCTGACCCAAGCTCTGACCAATAAATCTGAGCCTGCTTTAGTTGAGGAATAAGGACTTGATGGCCGATATGGCATCTCTGGTGTGAACTTCTCACCAATACCTTCTCCATGACCTGGTAAGTCTGCACGTAACGGAAGATCACCATAGACTTCATCCGTTGAAACATGATGGTAACGGACATGATACTTACGACAAGCTTCAATCAATGTATATGTTCCAATCAAATTGGTCTGAATAAATGGTGTGGGATCCTTCAACGAATTATCGTTATGCGATTCAGCTGCATAATGCACCACTGCATCTGCTTTTTGAACCAATGAGTTAACCAATGGTGCATCTACGATATCTCCCACAACTAATTCAACACGCTCAGCTGGTAATCCAGCCAGATTTTCCCGATTGCCTGCATACGTCAGCTTATCTAAAACTATCACATGTATATCTGGATGGTTATCAACAACGTAATGTACAAAGTTAGAACCAATAAAACCTGCTCCACCTGTCACAATAATATTTTTCATGACCAATCCCCCTATATCTCGCCGTAGACAAACGGATTATTTGCTTCAAATTCCTTGAATGTTGGGTGTTTCTTATCTTTTTCTGAGAGAATGGCATTTTCAAGATCAATTGGCCAGTTAATTGCCAAGGTTGGATCGTCAAAAGCAATTCCACCATCTGCTTGTGCATTATAATAGTTATCACACTTGTATAAGAAATTAACGTTATTCGTCAAAGTCACAAAACCATGTGCAAAGCCACGAGGCACAAGTAACTGACGATGATTACTCTCCGAAAGAATATAACCTTCCGATTCGCCATAAGTTGGACTGCCCTTGCGAACATCAACAATCACATCAAGTACCGCACCTGTGACAACCCGTATTAACTTCGTTTGAGCAGCTTTACCACGTTGAAAATGCAAACCACGCAAGACACCAGCTTGACTTGACAATGAGTGATTATCTTGAATAAAGTTGAAGTCTATCCCTGCAGCTTTGAAGTCTTCATCTGAATAACTTTCAGTAAAGAATCCTCGGTTATCACCAAACACCGCTGGTTCAACTATTTTGACATCTTGTAACTTTGTTTCTGTAATCTTAAGCTTTCCCATCTTTAACCCTCACTTACTAATCTTAGTAAATATTGACCATATTGATTCTTCTTCAATGGTTGGGCCAATACCGCTAGCTGTTCTTTATTGATGTAACCCATGCGATATGCAATTTCTTCTAAGCATGCGACCTTTTGATTTTGCCGCTTCTCAATCGTTGCAATAAATGATGATGCCTCAAGTAATGATTCATGTGTTCCTGTGTCTAACCAGGCAAAACCGCGACCCATCAATTCAACTGACAGCGCTCCACGTGAAAGATATTCTTTATTGACATCAGTGATTTCCAGCTCTCCGCGTGGTGACGGTTTAATATTCTTCGCAATTTCGACGACATCATTGTCATAGAAATACAAACCCGTGACCGCATAATGTGACTTCGGATGTGTCGGCTTTTCCTCAATTGATAAAGCATTCATGTCCTTATCGAAGTCAACCACACCAAAACGCTCTGGATCATTTACATGATAACCAAAGACCGTTGCGCCGTGTTCCTTTTCAGCAGCACGCTGCAGCATCTTAGAGAGACCGCCACCATAATAGATATTATCTCCCAAAACAAGGCAAACACTATCGTCACCGATAAAATCCGCTCCTAAAATGAAAGCCTGCGCTAATCCTTCCGGCTTTGGCTGAACTTTATACTCAATATGTAGCCCAATTTCATGTCCGTCTCCAAATAATTCTTCGAATCTCGACTCATCTTGTGGCGTTGAGATAATCAAGATATCCTTAATTCCCGCTAACATCAATGTTGACATTGGATAGTAGATCATCGGCTTATCATAAATTGGCATCAATTGTTTTGATGTCGCACGTGTCAATGGATATAAGCGTGTACCTGACCCACCGGCTAATATTATTCCCTTCATGTCTGTCCTCCAAAAAATAAATATTATTTTTTAATTTCCAGTATAGATTGTAACATAAACTAAAATTTTAAAGTACATCTTAGTAGTTCCACCTATGCAACTTTCTTGCAAATCAAAGTTAGATGCATATTCAATCAAATATCAATATAAAAAAGTCATAATTATATCTAAAAATTAAATTTCTTTAATTTTCTCAACAACTTGTTTTGTATAATATCCTGCACGTATTTTTTTGGCTATCTCATCAACATTAGCCTTCATTAACTGGTAATCATAAGGAGTAACTTTATCAAGAGCATTATCCAACTCAGATAAATTATTAATAGTAATTCCAATTTTGTTATTAATAACAAAATCGGCTAAAGCTGCCTGCTTCCAAATAATTATTGGTATTCCTGAGCTAATATACAACGAGGTTTTATGAGGGTTATTAAATAATAGATAGTGCCCATAGGTACCTGCACAAGTTGTAACTTCAGGTCCATCCCAAATTAAACCAAAATTTTGTGTCAAGTGCCTTGATAATTCTTCTGGGGAGTATTGACCCCCGTAAATGATATTTTTCGAATGTTGCTTTGGCATATCAGGTCCAAAAGTGTAAAGTTTATTTTTTGTCTTTACTTTGGTCAGAAAAGTTGACTTAAAAAGTGCCCCAGCAAAACAAATAGTTTTCTCATAAGAATGCAATTTCTGAATAGCTTGTGGATTATCATAATCAAAAATTCCTAATACAATCATTGGCACAGTGACTTTTTGATTGACTAGCCAAATACGCATTTTTTCATTATGTACAACAAGTATATTTGCCTGATTAAACAAATCAATTTCCCAACTGGTAGTCTCTTGATCACGACCATTTTGCAAACTTTGAATATCATGAATCCAGATTATTAATCTTCCCTTTTTTTCCAATTTCAAGCGATGAACAAATTTTCCGACCATATATTGCGAGGGAATTGGATACTGCATTATCACATCATGAATATCATTCTTCTTAAAAAAATTCATTAAATGAAAATGAGTATACCAAAGCTTTGCCAATTTATTTTTCTGATAAGGATTGACTTTGAATGATTCATAGTTTTCTTGTTTCAAATACTTAATGATATCTTCTTTTGCTTTACCACCACCCATTTTCCCAGGATCGTTTGAAGTAACAACATAATTCACCATTAAAATTCTCCTCAAAATTAAAGCTAGTTTTTAAAATTAACTGCTATTTATTTTTTTTCCAAAAAACTTCTTTCGCCTTGTCCACAATTGTAGGTTGCAAAAGTAAAGTCATACCAAAATAGATAATTGACCCCAAAACAACTTCTGCAAAAATTGAAAATACGCTTGTGTGTACAGTGTTATTGATTTTAAAAACGGGAATAAACATTACAATCCCAGCAACCAGATATTTCCCTACATTTTGAAATAACTTGCGATAACTAACAAGCTTTCTGATTGTCCATAATTGATACCCCGTTACACATACTTCGGAAAAGACAGTTGCAATCATAGCTCCTGACAATCCCCAAAAATAAATTAAAGGAAAATTCAAAATAATATTTACAATAGCTCCCACAATAACTGAAGTTGTATATTCTCGCGTATGATTCGTTGGCAGCAAATATTGCGTCCCAATTGCATTGCTCCACCCAATTAGGACAATTACTGGTGTTTCTAATAACATTGCCCCCCCTACGGGTCCAAACCCAGTTCCATAAAAATAAGGACCTAAGTGTAATGAGAGACCAGCGAGACCAAACATCATCGCAAACGTTAAAAAAGAAATGAAATCAAATGAATCGTATAACATTCGATTTATTTTTTCTTTCTGACCATTCGCAAAAGCATTTGCAACATGCGGCAACATCACAGTTCCAGTGGCTGTTGCCAAAGCTAAAACTGTTTTAATAATTGTATCTGCGTTGTTATAATAACCTGAGTTGACTGTACTTGTCATTTTACCCAGCATTGTCTTATTCAAGACTACGTAAACGCTAACAGCAATCTGAGGAACAAAAAGCATAACAGAAGGTCTAATATGTTTCAGCGGATGCAACTTTTTCAGTGGTACTTTAACAATAATTTCTTTGAGAAAAGGCCAAAGTGTCAAGTTCCCCAGCAAAGCCCCTAAACCAAGAATAATAATATAAATTCCTAAATCATTCTTATTTTTTACAAAAGCAAAAATTGCTATTAGAGAAATAATTTTTACTAAAGTATTTCTCGTAACCGTCTTTTTAAAATCTTCTAGTCCCATATAAAGCCATGATATATCCAAAACAACTGCTAATAAATTAATTGATTGAAAAATCATTAGTGTTGGATAGTTACTAAAAGGAAGATAAATAAAAAAAGCAAGATATGCTAAGACCACCGTCACAACACGTAAAATTGTAATTTCCCAAAAAGTTCTTGACATTTCTAATTTATTCTCTCGCTGATAAGCAATTTGCCGATTACCATACAAATTAATTCCTAAACTTCCAAACAAAATAAAATACGTAATAATTGAATTGGTATATGCATTAATCCCAACACCTGTCTTAGTTAAAACTCGACTAATATATGTTGCTGTAACTAAGGGTAAAATTACTAGTAATAGCTGGTATCCAGCATTATACAAGTAGTTGCGAATAACTTTCATAACTTGCTCCTTAATATTTTCACCAATGTATTTCTAATTATGTGAATACATTGCTTATAATTTAACAAAATTTTTTTTTAACCGATTACTTTATATAGTCCTTAAAAACTAAACCGAGAATAATTATAACTGATTATTTCACAAACCTCAAACAAGCGTTACAAATTGAGAACAATCAAAAGAAATTCTTCATACTTTATTTTTTCGATAATTGGGCCTAGAATAAAAAGTGTACAAGTTAAATAGAGACTCTGATTTAGTATAAT